>JAVBPL010000114.1:0-5114 GCA_031549645.1 Ruminiclostridium sp.
ATGATGTCGCTCATCTTCGTTAAGTCCTGTATCGCAATATATCCAACAACCGATGTCATCTTGAGCATTGAAATAAATTCGCCCTTAAACACAGGTATAACATGACGTGCTGCCTGCGGGAATATTATTTTTCTTGCCGTCTGAACGCTTGTAAAGCCAAGTGCGCTTGCCGCTTCAAGCTGTCCCTTGTCAACTGCATCAATTCCAGTACGCATCATCTCTGAAACATATACCCCGAAGTTGAACGAAAATCCCACGATTGCTACTATTACAGGGTCAATGGCAGTCTTGCCGAAGATTACATAATAAAGTATCATAAGCAGCACCACCATGGGCATACCCTGCATGATTAATATAAAATACTTCATTATGGAGCTAATCGGCTTAATTCTTGAACGTCTCAGCATACATAATCCGAAACCATATATAGTGCCAAAAAAGGCAGAAAGCAATGTGATAAGAAGCGTTACACCAAGTCCCTGAACCACAAGCATCCAGCGATTTTCAGTAATAAAGGTTCTCGTGAAGCTTGCTTTAAAGTCATCAAACCAGTTCCCGTTATCCTTTGCTGTCTGGACTGTGTTTCTGACAATTAGCACAACTCCACCCTCATAATACGGCGTGCAAAAATCCACGCTTTCGAGACGTTCAGGCGTAATCGAAAAATTAGATGCACCCATATCAATCGTACCGCCCGCAAGTGCTGGGATTATCGATGAAAAATCCATAGGGATAAACTCAAGCTTCATATTAAGCTCATGGGCAACCATAGAGGCAAGGTCAATTACATAGCCCATCGATGTTCCGCTGTCCCCGACATAGCTCATAGGAACAGTAACATTGCTATGCCCAAAACGGATGGTTCCGTTCTCTCCGGTATAAGCCGCATCGTTCTCGTAATGCTCGACGGTTTTTCGGCTTTCATCAGCACCGAACCACTCGTCCGCCAGTGACTCTAATGTACCGTCCGCTTTATATCTGTCAATAACCTCGCTGAACTGTTTACAAAGCTCAGAGCCCTTCTGAAAAGCGATTGAATTTCTTTCCGATTTAAGCTTTTCCTCCATTATTACCGTCTCGGGGTGCGCCGATATCATCATTCGTGCAACAGGCTCGTCACAGGGAACAGCCTCTACATCGCCTTTTATCAACGCCAGTACCTGGGTTTCGTAATCGTTATAATATGTAAAGCTTATATTATCAATAGACTTTTTAACCGTATCCTCGAATGATGAGCCCGTAAGAACAGCGATTTTCTTCCCTTCAAGTTCACTCAATGAAGTGTATTCAGGTTGTTCTTTTGTTGTCTCTGGCTTTTTGACTACAACTAAAGCTCCGCCATGATAGTAAGGAGTTGAGAAATCTATTGACTTCAGACGTTCCTCTGTTATCGACATACAAGCGGAAGCAATATCAATCTTCCCACTAACAAGTGCAGGAATAATTGAACTGAACTCCATCGGAACAGACTCAAACTTCATATTAAGCTCGTAAGCAATTCTATATGCAAGGTCAATGTCATATCCTAGTGAAGCTGCGTTATCCCCTACATAAGACATGGGATAAGTTATTAAGTCGTGTCCGAGTCTAAGTGTACCAGCCGATCCATCGTAATCTGATTTATATGTAAGCTCCGTTAATACCTTTACACTCTCATCGCTGCCAAACCATTTTTCAGCCAGCTCATCAAGAGTACCGTCGGCACGAAATCTTAATATTACTTCATCGACATCAGGAATAAGTTCTGAGCCTTTAGGAAATCCAAATCCATACTCATCATCAAATAAGCTTTCCTCAACTATCATCAAGTCAGGGTTCTGCGAGACTATATATCTGGCAGAAGGATCATCAACAATAAATCCAGTAATACTGCCCTTTCTTACCGACTCAATCATGGTTGGAATGTCGTTATAATATAGATTTTGTACATCGTTAAGTCTTTCCTCAGCAAATATGTCAAATATTGTGCCGGCGTGACTGCCAAGCTTTGCGCCCTCTAACTGTTCAATTCTGGTTATCGGCTCAGATGTCGTGTTTGAATTGTCATAAAGCACAAAAACGGTGCTTCCGTTCATAAAAGATGTTGTGAAGTCCATTCTTTCTGCCCGCTCGGCGGTTACATTAAATATATCAGCAAGTATATCGATTTTACCGCCAGTAACCGATGTAATTAAGGCATCAGGTGCCATTATTACAAACTCGGGGTTTTTGTTGAACTCAGCTGCAATCATCATTGCAAGCTCAACACAAAGACCGCGATTTTCGTTATTATTATTTAAGAATGACATGGGTGCTGATTCGGCGGTTGTCCCGAAGATTAAGGTTCCATCTGCATTTGAGAAGTCATAATCATCAAGCTTAACATTCGCAAAATCTTCTGTATTCCACTTATCAAGTAAATTATCTAGCGTTCCGTCTTTATTCCATTTTTCGAATAAAGCATCGACCTCAGAAGTCATCGGTGATCCTTTTTTGAGAACAAAGGCATGCTCACTAGTGCTTAAGGCTTCATCTAAAATATATAGGTTGGGATTTTCCTTACACCACAATGTTGCTGTCGAAAAATCGACAGGGTAAGCATCAATCTTCCCTGATATCAGAGACTGTAAACCAAAGATATAATCGTTAACCTGTACGATTTGAGGATTGTTCAAGTTTTCGATAACATCGTTTTCAAAAGAGGTAGCCGTTATTACACCTATTTTTTTACCGCTTAATTCCGATAATTTTGTCAACCTTTCGTTTTTGCCCCCCTCAGTTGAGCAAGAGGATATGCAAAGGGAAACAATTGTTATCAGTACAACCCCTAATATTCGTCTTAGCTTGTTTTTAAACAACAATTAATATCACTCTCCTTTTTATTTACATTAATTATACTTTATTGTTATAAAAATGTCAACAAAATAGGTTAATGCCCAATAAAAAAAGGTTGACTATTCGAGATGAATAGGCTATAATTAATAGTGTGTTTTTAAAATTCATGAAAGGAACGGGTTATATATATGCATAGAAGGGATAAAATTAATTAGTACCTTGATATTGCAGAGACAGTAAGCGAAAGAGGTACCTGCTTAAGACGCAACTACGGTGCCATAATCGTAAAGAATGATGAAATAATTTCGACAGGCTTCAATGGCGCACCTAGGGGGCGTGATAATTGCTGTGACCGTGGATTTTGTACAAGAGAAAAGCTTGGTATTCCCCGAGGGCAGAGGTATGAGCTATGCCGTTCCGTACACGCAGAAGCAAACTGCATAATTTCGGCTTCGAGACAGTCTATGATGGGAGCGACGATATATCTTGCATGTCAGGACCCAGAAACTAAGGAAATATGCGGAGATGTTGAGCCCTGCTCTATGTGCAAGCGGCTTATAATCAATGCTGGAATAAGCACTGTAATAATCCGTGTAACCAAGGACGAATTTAAAACCATTGTGGTTGAAAAATGGATAGAATTCGACGACAGCCTCGACGGAAAAGACAGCTATTAAGTATAAATGAAAGGACAGAAGTTTTATGAAGCTAATATATGCTATTATTAATAACGATGATTCACATTCAGTTTCAAATGCGCTTATGCAAAGCGGATATTCAACCACAAAGCTTGCATCAACTGGTGGATTTCTTATGTCGGGCAACACCACCTTTTTGGTCTGCTCGGAGGACGACAAGGTTGACGATATAATTGAAATTATCAAGGAGCATTCACATAAAAGAAAACAGTTTGTACCCTCCGCTTCCTCATATGGCGTAGGCAGCTACACCAGCTTCCCAGTTGAAGTAAGTGTAGGTGGTGCGACGATATTTGTAACTGATATCGAGCGTTTTGAAAAAGTTTAGGCATTAATGAATAATAAACTTAAAAATTTTTTAGAGACGGGCAGAATTCCACACGGACTGCTTTTTATCGGCGAGAGCAATGAGCTTATGTCTGCCGCAGCAGAGCTCTCAAAAACTATGCTGTGTGAAAAAAGTAATACTGAGGCTTGCGGCGAATGTCCACCCTGTAAAAAGGTTCAGAATTCGGTACACCCCGATATTATATATGTAAAAAATAGAATGCCAGACGAAAAGTATAAAATTGAGGCATTAAGGCACATTATTTCAGAAGGCAGCATACGCCCGAACGATGGGGATTTGAAAATCTTCATATTCTCTGACGTAAGTACCATGACTGCACTCTGCCAAAACACTCTGCTCAAGTTTATTGAGGAACCCCTGCCCTTTAATCGCTTTATTTTCTTATCGGAAACGACATCGGGTATTCTTGAAACGGTGCTTTCGAGACTGGTTAGAGTTGATTTTGGAAGCGAAAAAAAATACGGAGATGATTATACCGAGATTATCCCCGTCTTAGAGGCGGTCGTCAACGCACTCGTAAATAAAAACGAATACAAGGCCGCTGCCGCTTTTTCAGGAATAAGCGACAGAAATAAAATGTCAATGCTTTTAAAGCTGTTGTCGGAGGTTTTCCGTGACAGTCTTATGTATAAAAACGATGTAGCTTATCCCCAAAGCCTTTATAAAAAAGGCGCAGAAAATCTTTCAAAAACAGCAGGCACAAAAAATATATTACAGGCATCAGAGCTGATAAGTGAATATCTAAATCAGACTGATTTTAACCCTAATGTAAAGCTATCAGCGGCTATATATGCAGGCGGAATATTCACAGCTATTATAGAAAATAAATGAGTTTTTTAACAAAAGATAGGTAAAACAAAAATGATTGAAGTTATCGGAGTAAGATTTAAGGAAGTAGGAAAGATTTACTATTTTTCCCCAAATGGAGCTAAAATTCCCGTGGGTAAAAAGGTTATCGTAGAAACCGCTCGCGGTGTGGAATATGGCGAGGTGGTTATCCCAAACAGAATGGTCGGGGATACAGAGGTAGTTCAGCCCCTTAAGAATATAATACGCATAGCAAACGCAAAGGATTTACAGTCCTTAAAAAACAATAAAGAAAAAGAGAAAGAAATAATGCGTGTCTTTCTCGAAAAAATAAATGAACATAAGCTTGATATGAAGCCTATTGATGTGGATTATACCTTTGACGGAAGTAAGATTTTGTTCTATTTTACGGCAGAAAATCGTGTGGATTTCCGTGAGCTTGTGAA
>JAVBPL010000074.1:0-2708 GCA_031549645.1 Ruminiclostridium sp.
CTAAAAGTGTTATTTGTGAGATATCGGATATTTTGAGAATTTTTTCAGCAGTCAGCATGATATTCTAAATGGTTTAGTAAAATGCGAAATACAAGGTAAACGTATAGCTGACAGCATATATACTAGCAGTCAGATTTCAAAAAATGTTACAATTATCCCCCCCTGCTATATTGGGCGAAACGTAAAAATTGGGGAGCATGTTGTACTCGAAGGAGCGGTTATTGGTGATAATGTATCGATAGGAAACAATTCCCGCATATATAATACTATTATTCAAGATAGTGTCATAATCTCAAACGATGCAGTTTTAAATGAAGCCATAATATGTGATAAGGTTAAGCTTAAATCTCACGTAACAATGAACGAGGGTTCTATAATCGGTGAAGGCTCCATTATCGGCGAAAAAAGCGAAATATGCGAAAATGTCAAGATATGGCAGAATAAAAATATCCCCGCAGGCTCTGTGATTAGCAGCGACGTGATTTATAGTACCCGAAGTAGAACTGAGCTTACAGAAAAAGGTATTTCGGGAGACACGAATATTGATATAGACCCAATATTTATGTCAAAGCTTGGGTGCTCCTTGTCGGCTCTGTCTCCTAATAATATACTGGTTTCGTGTGATAAAAACAACACATCTATATCATTAAAGAACTCGCTGCTTTCTGGTATTTCCAGTACAGGAACATTCTGTACTGATTGCGGATATGCCACTGTGCCTATGCTTATTTATTTAAGTGAGATAATGAATTCCGATTTAATTCTTCATATCAGCGCAGGTATAAAGACGTTTATCGTAATTCTAAATAAATACGGCTTGCCATTAATGCGAATACAGGAACGAAAGCTTGAGGCAGGCTTAAACCGTGCCGAATACCGAAGTGCCTCGTGGGATGATTTTGGTGAGGTTAGCAGTATTGGCTCTGCCGATGAGCTTTATCTATCAATGCTTAATAATATATCGCAGTTTAAGACACGATATAATATAATTCTAAACTGTAGAAACAATAGATTGTATAAGCTTATTTCACCGATTTTTGAAAGAATAAGCAACAAAACAGGCGAACAGCTTATTGTAACAATTAATCAAAGTGGAACAAATGCAGAAATAAGCCTTGATAAAGACGAACTTGTTAATCACGACAAACTGGTTCTACTTGCTTGCATTGATATATTAAAAGCAGGTTATGATGTTGCGCTCCCTGCGGACTTTCCCGCTGCCGCTGAATTTCTTGCTCATAGCTATGGACGAAAGGTTCATCGCTTCTTTTCATGCTCGAATGACGATTACGATGCAGTAGCAAGGAAAATGGCGGAAAGCGAGCGCTTCTTAAATGATGGTATATACTTGGTTTTGTTTATTCTAGGCTGGGTAACCAGAGACAATATGTCACTTAGAGATGCGGTTAATGCTATTCCTAATTTTTCGAGAGAAAATCGTGTCGTTGTAATAAACTGCCCTCCTCAGAGAATTTTGAACAAGCTTTGCGAGAATAACAATGGCGTCGGTGAAGGGATAATTATTAATAAAGACCAAAGCAAGGTTTTATTACGTTCAAACAAAAGAGGTAACGCCTTATTCCTCCATGCAGAGAGCGTTTCACAGGAAACTGCCCGTGAGTTATGCAGTGATATAGAAGCCGCTGTCAGACAACTGATGAAAGAGCAGAATTAATGCTTTCTGACTTAATTTTCTTGACAATATATGGAAAGTTTGTTATAATGAAATGTAGTTTTATGATAGTGATTTAATAAATTAATATATAAAAAATAGTTCAATAAAATGGTTTCCCATACCTCATGACATTCAAGCTATGTGGAAACTGTACATATTTATTAGGGCAATTATGCCCTTTTGTATTTTTTTGAACAGAAAATTATGAGGAAATAATGCAGAAAGACAACAAAAATCTAAAACAAAACGAAAAACCACAAAAGAATGTTAATTTCAAACATTCTAACAACCCCATGTCCCAAAACAAAAAGAAACCAAAACCGCAAAATCCTAAAGTAAACTTATCTGATGATATTTTAACCTTTACTGAGCAAATTGCAAATAAGGCAAATAAGCCGATTAAGCAGCCAAAGCAGGCAGTTAGTGCTAATCTTGCAGCTGAGGTTGAGAGGGCACTTAAAGCAATGAATGTCGCCGAAAATAAGAACGCTGTCAACCAAAAACAACACAAAACTCAAAATCAAAAACCCAGTCAGCAAAAACAAAGAGTTAACCCTCCCCAAAAGCAAGTTGAGTCTATAAAGCTTGAACAAAGCACTCAAAAACATCCTCCACAGAAGAGCGAAAGGCGTTCTACGCCTGTGCGTATTGTTTCACTAGGCGGACTTGGCGAAATTGGAAAAAATATTTACGTATACGAATGCTCGCAGGATATGTTTATCATTGACTGCGGACTTGCTTTCCCCGACGAGGATATGCTTGGGGTTGATATTGTAATACCTGATTTTACTTATCTTGAAAAGAACAAGGAAAGAATTCGCGGCGTAGTGCTAACCCACGGGCATGAGGACCACATTGGTTCCCTAGCCTATCTATTGAAAAAGATTAATGTCCCCGTATATGGCACAAGATTAACTCTTGGTTTAGTTGAAGGTAAGCTTAAAGAGCACGGCATTTTAAAGCAGTGCAGTTTAAATATAGTAGAACCACGCCAGACAGTTAAAATGGGCTGTATGACTGTGGAGTTTATTCG
>JAVBPL010000066.1:0-13469 GCA_031549645.1 Ruminiclostridium sp.
ATATTCATTATAATATATTATTGTTAAATTTAAAAGCCAATTTTTGCATTTTTGTAGCAAGTATCAAAAATACATGCACAATTTGAATAAAGTTCACAACTTTTTATTCATCGATAGTCTTTTCCGTGAACAAAACGTTGACCTGAGGATAATCTACAATCCAGGCAGGAACATTTACACCGTTTATTTTATAAGATGTGTTTACGGTTTTACTTCCCTCTGACATTTCCATACCCATTAAGTTAATATAAATCGCAATATCATCGACATTAAGTGCTTGTACAAAGCTTGATGGACCTACCACGGTAACTGTAAGCTCTTTTGTCAAAATATTAACTTCGTAATTCGATGGAGCATTATAAATCATAAAATTGTCACTAGATAATGTTACAGGATAACTTACATAATCATCCATATCAGCAAATTCAAGTGAGAATGATGCATTTCCCGAGATGTTTTTATAACCATCTGCAAGAGACTTCGCGATTGTGTCTCTATATGGTGAAACAAGCATCTTGTAATTTAGGTCATTAAGAGCTATACTGCCCACATTAAGCTTTTCGAGAGTATCTATGGAATTGTTGGGAGAGGATATAATAAGCTCACCTGGGGTTATAGTCATCTTCGATAAAAGCCCGTTAATATCAAAGTTCGATGGGCAGCCCGTTATTGTAAACTCAAGTGGTAAGGTTTTAAGCTTATGGATTGGGACAGTAGCGGTAAAATAGGTGTTATCAATATTGATATCCGCATTATCAATTATAGCATTGTCCTTATTATATAAGACAAGCTCGCCCTTAACTTCAGTTGTAGCCAGCATTTCACCCTCGTATGAGGTCATAATCTCCGCTTTAGCTACTGAGTCAATTAAATCCTGCTCACCTGTCAGGGTTACGGTAGAAGGATTACTGCTAAGATTTTCAGTATCTATTTGAAGTCCCTCGACTACCTTTATATTATCTGCCGAAACCGCTACATCAAGAGTTTTTGTGAGAATTCTCTTAACTCCTACATAAAGCTTGCGTTCATCTGGAATAACTGTACATTTTGATGAATCAATCGGAGTTATTATAATATCGACCTCATACAATCCCTTATCGGTAATGGAGGAAAGATCAAGATGCGCCTCAAAATCGCTTACCGAAAGGCTTCCTATATCGTATCTTTTCCCCTGTACTTGAACCGAGGTAGTGAAATTCTGAGCTATATCGACCTTTAAATTCTGACTTATCATATATTGTGTCGGAATTACCTGTACTGGTATGTTTGAGATATTTGCGTAAATATCAGGGAAAATCTGGAGCGATATGGCAAACCATATAATAATTGAAACTATCAGCGAGGTTATTATATATTTTAGGTTATCTAAAACAGAGCGTAAAAAGTTTCGTAAAATTTTAATCATCTTTTACCTCACTTTTTATCTTTTTCTTTCTGTTCTTTTTGTTTTTACTTGAATTTTCTGCGCTTTTTATCAGCTTTTCTTTTAAGTATTCGGAAAGTCGTTTCTTATCAAAGCCCCGTGTTAGCTCACCATTCTCGGCAATAGAAATAATACCAGTTTCCTCTGATACTATTATGACAATTGCATCACTATTTTCACTCATTCCGATTGCGGCACGGTGCCTGGTGCCTAGGTCCTTTGAAATAAGCTCCTCCTTCATGGGCTTCGGTAAAAAACAACCCGCAGCAAGAATTAACCCGTCACGAATAATCACCGCTCCATCATGTAAGGGTGAGTTTGGGAAAAATATGTTGCCAAAAAGCGGAGCGGATGGTAAAGCATTAATGGTAGTGCCTGTGTCAACCTGCTCGCCAAGCTTAGTTTTACGTTCTATAACGATTAATGCTCCTGTGGCGGAGCGTGATAATGTCTCGCAGGCAAGAGATATTTGCTCGATTGTACTATTAATACGGGTGCTTATTTCCTGAGGGCTGTTTTCGAGATTGAAAGCTATGCTTTGAACCATTTTAGTTCTTCCCATTTTTTCGAGCACCCTTCTAAGCTCGGGCTGGAACATGACGATAACAGCCATAAACCCTACATTAAAGAAGGTATCGCTTAATAAACCAAGAACCTTAAATTTAATTGTTGATTCGGGAGCTGAATTAAACTGTCTGACCAAAAGCAATATGACGACCAGAAGTAAAATCCCTTTTAAAAGCTGTTCGGCTCTGGTTTCTCTAACAAACTTCATAACAAAGTAGATTAAAAATGATATAATGAGTATATCAAAATAGTCTACTATTGTCATAGTTCTCACAATACTAACCAGATTATTAAGAATATCTAATAAATAAGTAATAAAACAACACCCAATTTCATTTAAAATCTAGATATATTGTACCATATATTAAAAATAAACAAAAGTTTATTTTAACTTTTTATATTCTGTAATGAAATTCTCAACAAGCTCGGTAATTCGAACAGTTGGTCTTTCAAAGTACATATTGTTAATAAAAATAACCTTGTTATTCTTTACCGCATCAAGCTCGGAATAAATCTTGTGGTTTTCCAAATCACTCATTGTGAAAATATCGCTGAGTAAAATAATCTCGGGTTGGTTATCTAAAAGCTTTTCCAGCTCATAATCATAATTAGAGTAAATGGAGGCGAGATTAGTGCCAAAGCATGATAAAATCCCACTTTCAAGTGTATCGCCTGTTGCGACGCTCAGGTTTTCAGTGATATAAATAAATTTACCCATATCAACTACTTCCTTGTTATCACAGGCTTTTGAAATCGCTGAAAAAGCGGTTTCGCCTGTTTCTTTTCCTATAAAAATTCCTTCAAACGCAAGTCCGATAGCTTGATAAATATTTAAAAAATCAGTTAAGCTTTTAGGGGAAGGAATTAATAAGGTCGTTATGCCGCTTTCGTTAAGTTCAAACAAGTCCTTGTCAGCTATCGGCGATGATGTGATTATTAAGTCTGGATTTAGGTTTTTTACAGTGCTTAGATTAGGATTGGCACTGCTCCCTGCATTCGGCAATTCAACCGCTAAAGGTGGATAATCGCAGTAGCTTCCGCGTCCTACCACTAAATCATTATAACCCATTTCATATAAAATCTCAAGAAGTGCAGGCGATAAGCATAAAACTCGTTTAGGTGCTTCAATAATTAAAGTGTCACCTATTATTACAGGATACGGCTGTGGTATTTCTGCTGTCGTGATTTCTTCTGTTGAGGTTTCGGTTATTTCATTTATATTTACAATCTCACAGCTACCCAAAAACAGACAGCAGGCAATTATTGTTATAATTCCAATTTTAAGCCTCATACGCTTCCCTCAAGTTCCATCTCAGCGGAAAGTAAATCTATATATTGCCTTGCAATTCTTGGTGAGCGCCCGCCTTTTTTCAAGGCAAAGCGTTCTGCACCAATCACCAGTTCATTTTCCGACAATTCGCTTTTATATTTTTCTGCGAGCTGCTTCACAATAGTCAAATAAAGCTCCTTGTCAGGCAGCGAAAAGGTTATAAATATACCAAACCTGTCGGCAAGAGATACATTATCGTCAAGAGCATCACCACGGTGGAACACATCCCTGTCTCTATCCGTAGTGCTTTCTTTTATTAAGTGCCGCCTGTTTGTGGTGGCATAAATTATTATGTTGTCTGGCTTAACAGCGAGCGAACCTTCAAGGCACTGTTTTAAAATATGATAATCTCCGTCATTTTCTTCAAAGGTTAAATCATCTAAAAATAATATAAATTTAAGAGGTGAGTGCGATAGCTTTAGATATAATTCGGGGATTTCGGGTATCTGGCTTTTCTTAATTTCGATAATTCTGATATTATCATACTCATTTAACAAGGCTTTAACCGTACTCGACTTACCTGTTCCTCTGTCACCATAAAGTAACAGGTTTTGTGCTTTTAAACCGCTTAAAAAGCTCTTAGTGTTGAATATAACCTGGTTTCTCTGATACTCATATTCTTTTAAATCCGAAAGCTTTATTTTATCAAGATTAATAATAGGCTCCAAAGCATCACCATAAAGCTTAAATGCTTTATATTTTGAGGTTATGCCAGTCCCTTTTTCTCTTATTATACCTATAAAGTAATCAAGTGAATAATTAAAATCGCCACTATTAAAAGCGTTTACATTAGGAATTTCCTTTTTAAATTTATCTTTTATATAATCGTAAATCGCATCATTTTTTGTTTCAGCTATTTCTTTTATAATAGAAAAATCGCTATATAAAGCATCAGAAATAAGCTCATCTCTTGAAACTGCGGCAAGCTCAAATAAAGGGAGCTTGGTATAAAGAACCGCATCATGAAGATAAAGAGCTAAGTCGTTTCCAGATGAATACAATAAGCCGCAAAAATCAGCATAAGCCGAAAGCGTTTTATTTATATCATCAAAATTTATTATATCACATAGCTTTTTTATAAGCCTGTCCTGCTTTATATCAATAACCGTGAGTGTATTTATTTTAAGTAAAAGATTATTCATTTTCATTCCTAATTTTTTCAATTAATCTGTATAAATCATCAATCGAAGCAAGCTGGCCGCAGCTATTTCTATATTTAGCGGCATTCTGCACCCCTTTAATATACCAAGAGGCATGCTTTCTAGCTTCCTTCATTCCAACATATTCGCCCTCGTTTTTAACAATAAGCTCAATATGCTCTTTCATTATATCCAGCTTAAAATCAATATCAGGCTCCACAGGTCGAATATTTTTTTCTATATAATCCCTAATCTGTTTAAAAATCCATGGTCTACCGTAAGAACCTCGCCCTATCATTACTAAATCACAGCCGGTTTCTTCATACATACGTACGCAGTCATAAGCAGTGGTTACGTCACCGTTTCCTATTACTGGTATTTTTACGGAGTTTTTGACTTCTTTAATAATATTCCAATCGGCTTTTCCTGAATACATCTGCGTTTTTGTCCGTCCGTGGATTGTTATAGCACTTGCTCCTGAAGCCTCGGCTATTTTTGCTATTTCTACAGCATTAATATTATCTTCGTCCCAGCCAGCACGGATTTTTACAGTTACAGGTACGGAGCTTGCTTTTACTGCGGCGGAAACAATTTCAGCAAAAAGCTTCGGCGACTTCATTAGTGCTGCTCCTGAACCGTTTCCTGCGACCTTTGGCACAGGGCAGCCTGAATTTATATCAATTATTAACGGATTATATTTTAAAGCTATTTCAACCGCTTTAGCCATGTAATACGGTTCTGAACCAAAAAGCTGAACTGCCCCAGGCATTTCTTCATCTTTAAGAAATAAAAGCTTTTCAGTATTCTTATCGTTATAGACTAAACCCTTAGCACTTGCCATTTCGCCTACAACATACGCAGCACCAAAGCGTTTTGCCATTAATCTATAGCTATAATCAGCGACACTTGCCATAGGTGCAAGCGCAGCTGTTTTTTCAATCTCAATTTTATCAATAAAAACGTAATTCATCATATTATTATAGCATTATTTGTTATAGATTTCAATACTTAAGTGCCAATTTTGTACTAAGCTATTTTTTTATTCTTCAAATGTATAAAATATAATGTAAAGTTAATAATAAATATGCATCTTAGTTTTACAATATTTTTGGGAAGGAGGTAATTCTAAAATGATGGACAAAATTGCATTATTTATTTTATTAATTGGCGGTATAAACTGGGGACTTGTAGGTTTATTTAGATTTGATGCGGTTGCCTGGGCTTTTGGCGGCAGCGGTTCTGTTTTAAGCAGATTGATTTATATTTTAGTTGCGCTTTCTGCGATTTGGTGTATATCACTCTTCTTTAGGCGTAACGAAATCGTTGAAAAAGATGTACGTTTTGAATAAACTGGCGTATTAGTAGAAAAGGCGAGAGAAAAACTCTTGCCTTTTTTACTTATTGATATTATAATGATGATAACATTAACGAAAGGTCAGAGACATGAATAATAATTACATAACCAATTACGAATTACTCCTTAAATCTCTCGATGCCTCCCCCAACCCCTCCGAACTCGTATCTATACACGCTTCCCCAAAGACGAAAAAGCTATTTAGCTTTTTAAAGAGTATATACGGAAGGAAGTTTCTGTCGGGTCAGCAGTATCTTCAACGTGAGGATTTAGAGGATAAGATTTATAAGCGTTATACAGGTAAGCTTCCCGCTGTCCGTGGCTACGATTTAATGGATATGGATAAAGAAAAGGGTGACGACCAGTTAAACCGTGCTATTTACTGGGGGAAAAAGGGCGCAATCATCACCTTCTGCTGGCATTGGTACGCACCTGATGATTTGAACAATCCCGACTGCGTATGGTCTTTTTATTCAAACAGAACCGATTATCAGAATACTACAAGCTTTAGTTTAGTAAAAGCTGTAACAATTGGCACACCTGAATATGAGTTTATTATTTCACGAATTGATAAGGCGGCAGAAATGCTAAGACAGCTTGAAAAAGAAAATATCCCTGTTCTCTGGCGACCTCTCCATGAAGCAAACGGTTCATGGTTCTGGTGGGGGAACGCAGGTAACGATAACGGTAAATCCATTGAAGCATATAAAAAGCTTTGGTATATAATTTTCGACCGATTTGAAAATCTTCATAAGCTTTCAAATTTGATTTGGGTTTGGAATGGGCAAAGCAAGGATTTAGCTGTTAACCCTAATACTTATGACATAGCGGGAGAGGATATTTATTCCGAAAAAGCCCACGACCACTCGTCACAGCTTGAAAAGTTTAACGAGGTTGGCAGCTATACTCACGGTAAGCTTTTGACACTCTCAGAGTGCGGTTTTATCCCACATCCAGATGAAATGCTGAGAGATAACGTAAAATGGCTTTGGTGGCTGCCTTGGTGGGGAAAATTTGTTTATAAAAGAGACGAGAGCTTTAAGCCTTTATTTGAGAATGATATACCTATAATTAATAATGATTATATGACACCCGAGTTTATTAATGAGGTGTTTAGTCACCCTTCGGTTATATGCTATGAGGATTTAGATTGGAGCTTAAATGATTAAAAGAATAGCTTGCCTTATTTTAACAGCTATTATGCTCTATGCTTTAGCGGCTTGTATGGATAACGAGGACGAGGATTTGCCACCTATAAGCGCCAATGAGCTTGCAGGTGTTATTTTAAATAGCATCGAATTTCCTAAAATGACCGAGCTAACCGAAATCAATGATATTAGCAGATATACCTATATTTATTTTAACGATGAAATTGACTTTTGTTTTTATTGGCAAGCAATGAGCGTGGATTTAGCCGAAATAGTCATAGCGGTTACTGATAATAATGAGGAATGTGACGATATTTATTCGCAGCTTAACGACCGCTTGACAAACCTCAGAGACAATTCGGTATTCTACCCCAACCAGCAAGCAGCTGTAAACGGTGCCGTTCTGGGAAAGAAAAATAATGTGGTATATCTGATATGCCACGAAGAAGCTGATAAGGCTGAGGAAGCCTTGTTACAATTGATATAACCTAAACCCCTTATCAGCATGACGCTGAAAAGGGGTTATACTCATATATTATAGCATCATCATCACCATAATATTTTTTTCTGACGGCAATTTCTTTAAAACCAATTTTTTTATATAAGGAATTGGCAGGAGTATTTTCGGCATTCACTTCAAGAAAAATCCGTTCACCTCCCCTATTTACGCTTTCGGCAATAAAGGATTTGAGAAGCTCCTCCCCATATCCCTGTTGTCGAAAATCAGGAGAAACTGCTATTCTGTACAGCTCACATTCGTTTAATGTAAGTATTCCAAAGGCATATCCAATGAGCTTGTTTTCCATTATGTTAGTTACACATACAGCGGCGGCATTTGATATTGTGTGATATATCGAACGTTCACTCCATGCATCATGAAAGCATTGCTGTTCAATTTGGCTTATTAAAACCGACTTATGTTCATTATCCATCATACTATATAATTACTATAAAAATCTATAAGTTTGTCCTTGCATTCTTTATACGCCTCAAAGCCTTTTCCGAAAGGGTCCTCGATATCCAGCACTATTATTTTTTCCTGGGGTATAATATCCTTGTAATATGATAAAATCGTATATTTTTGCCTGTTTGTCATTACATGAATTTCATCAAAGGTTGTAACATCATAGCTGCTGACATGGGCGGGTGTGTGGTCGGTCTCAATTTTTATTTCTTTAAGCAAACGTTTAATGTTTAAATCAATGTCACTTCCTATAACGGCTGTGCCTGCACTTTGAAAATTATAAGCTTTATTTCTTTTAGCCGCTATAGTATTTGCTATATGCATTGCTAAAACACTCCTGGTCTTGTTAGCCGTACATACAATTAAAACGTTCTTCAAGGGTAATCCTCCAGTATTTTAATGTGTTTCAAACCAATTATCTCCGCTCTTAACATCAGCGGTTAAAGGTATTGATAACTTAACCGCATTTTCCATTGAACGTTTAAGCAGCTCCTGGGCAGCTAATGTGTCCTTTTCATCAGCTTCCACAATCAATTCATCATGCACTTGTAAAATTAATCTTGCGTTTAAACCACTTTTTTTCAATTCATTATACACTTCAATCATCGCAAGCTTAATTATATCTGCGGCGGTTCCTTGTATTGGCGTATTCATTGCCATTCGCTTACCTAGTGCTTCAATGTTTTTATTTACTGCCTTTATTTCAGGAATATATCTTTTACGGTCAAACATGGTTGTTACATAGCCGTTAATCTTGGCTTCAGTGATGGTTTTCTGCATATATTTATCAACCGATGAATATTTTTTCAAATAATTCTTGATATATATATCAGCTTCAGCTACACTGACACCTATGTCCTTCGATAAAGAAAATGCTCCTATACCATAAACAATACCAAAATTAACCGCTTTCGCAGAGCTACGCATTTCAGCTGTTATGTTTTCTACTGGAACACCCAAAACCTGAGATGCCGTTATTGTATGAATATCATCTCCGTTTATGAATGCGTTTTTCATAATTTCGTCGTTCGAAATATGCGCAAGAACACGAAGCTCAATCTGCGAATAGTCACCGTCAACAAGCTTTTTGCCGTTACCCGCAGTGAAAAAGCTTCGCATAATTCTGCCGCGCTTTGTTCTAACGGGAATATTCTGTATATTAGGCTCCACAGACGAAATTCTGCCAGTACGGGTTTCAGTTTGCCTAAACGTGGTGTGAAGTCGTCCGTCACTTGCAACAAGCTTCAATAAACCGCTTACATACGTTGAATTAAGTTTTGTGAGTGTACGATACTCCGAAATAAGCGGAATAATCTCGTGCTTATCCATTAAAAAATCGAGAACCTCGGCGTTTGTCGAATATCCTGTCTTTGTCTTTTTACTATAAGGTAAGCATAGCTTATCAAACAGCACTTCACCTAGCTGTTTAGGTGATGCAATGTTAAACTGACATTCAGCCAGCTCATATATATTATTCTCAAGTCTATTAATATCTGCTTCAAGCTCTGCACCAAAGCTTCTTACACCATCAGCATTAAGGCAAATACCTTCATGTTCCATGCTTACAAGCACCTCTGATAAAGGAATTTCTATATTTGTAAGCACACTCGCCAAATTTTCTTTATTTATTTTACTATATAATACACCGCAAAGCTGCTTAAGCGAGACGGCGGCAGATTCTTCGTTATAATCTATACCATTATCACTGCACAGCTTCTCAATCGTAAAAACGCTGCGGTTTACATCAAGTAAATACGAAGCCAAAACTATATCAAAGGCTATATTTTTTATTTCGACACCTTTGTTATAAATAGTATTCCATATGCTTTTAACGTCAAAAATGCATTTTTCTTCATCACTTGATAAAATTTCATTATAATTATCATCGTTTAACTCGGTTATGTCATTTTCTGTTTTAAAAAAGAATATTTTTTCACTTTGTTCAAATATAAACACAAATTCGGGTATGAGCTGCATCTCACTTAGGGTAGGTTCAATTACCTCGGTGTTTTTTACTGCGCTTAAATCAAGCTTTTTTAGCAAGCTAAAGACCTCAAGCTCGGTTAATAACGCTGATAACTTATCATTATCAGCCCCCGATATTAAATAATCGTTTATACTGTTACTAATAGGCACTTCCTTACATATAGTGCCTAGTTCTCTGCTGATGTAGCATAAATCCTTGTTATCAATAAGCTTTTTTCTTACCGAGTCTGTAAGCTTCGCTGAGTGGACATTATTATATAGATTATCTATGCTTTCGTATTTTTGTATAAGTGAAAGTGCCGTTTTTTCACCTATACCGGGTACTCCAGGAATGTTATCACTGGGGTCACCCATTAGAGCCTTAACCTCAATCATCTGAACAGGCTCTAAACCGTACGTTTCTCTTATTTTTTCTGGTGTATAAAGAATATCCTCGCTCGTTTTAGCAAGGTTTACAAACACTTTATCAGTAATAAGCTGAAAAGAATCACGGTCACCTGTCGCAAGAACACAGGTCTTGCCATTCTCCTCTGAAACCCTCGCCAAGGTACCCAAAATATCGTCAGCCTCGAAGCCTTCTTTTTCAAGAACACTAACACCCATAAGCTTGAGAATTTCCTTTATATAAGGCATCTGCATAGCTAAATCTTCGGGCATACCCTTTCTGCCAGCTTTATACTCTGCGTATTTGGCTGTTCTAAAGGTCGGTGCTCTAAGGTCAAAGGCTACTGCGATATATTCCGGTTCAAACTGCTTAACAAGCTTAAAATATATATTGAAAAATCCCATTATTGCATGAGTAAAAACACCCTTTTTGTTTGAAAGAGGGCGTATTCCATAATATGCTCTGTTTGCTATACTGTTGCCGTCAATTACCAGAAGGTTCATTATACTTCTTTCTTTTTCTTAAATAGTTTTTTAATCAAGCATTTTTTACGCTTTTCATCTTTTATTATTAACTTTTCTACCGCTTTATACGCATCTCTATAAAATTCCACCTGAGTATCTACGGTGTTTTCCAGATTAACGACCTTGCTGTAGCTGCCGTCGTTGTTTTGAATTCTAGCCTTGACATTCCCGAATATTAAGCGTTTAAAATAATCTATGATAAAACGCTTCATTTCTTCGTCACGGATAGGTGCCGCAACCTCAACGCGCCTCTCAGTATTCCTGGTCATAAAATCCGCAGAGGATATATATATTTTCTGTCTGTCCTCGCTCCCGAAAATATAAATTCTGCTGTGCTCAAGAAATCGTCCGACTACCGATACAACCCTGATATTCTCGGTTTCCTTGGGTATTCCCGAAACAAGACAGCAAATCCCTCTGATAAGCAGCTCAACTCTTACACCCTTTTTGCTTGCTTCTACAAGCTTTTCTATTATATCCTTGTCGGTCAAGGAGTTCAACTTTAGCCCAATATAACCTTCGTTTTTATAGGTTATTTCGGTATCTATCATTTCAATGACCTTGGATTTAAGTCCCTTAGGTGCAACCCAAAGCGCATTTGTGCTGGTTACAACCGTTCCAACAGATAAAGTGTTGAAAACTATCGATGCATCGGTACCGATATCCTGCGCCGAAGTAAGGAGAGTGAAATCTGTATATAGCTTTGACGTTCTTTCGTTATAATTTCCAGTACCTACCTGGGTGTAGTACCTAATAGATGTACCTATCCGCTTAGTAATTAAAAGAAGCTTTGAGTGAACCTTAAGGTCGTCAAGCCCGTATATTACCTGTACACCTGCGTCTTCAAGGGTTTTCGACCAGCCGATATTATTTTCCTCATCAAACCTAGCCCTTAGCTCAACAAGCGCAAGTACATCTTTACCGTTCTCGGCGGCAGTTACTAGTGCTTCAACTATTTTACTATTTCTCGCAACACGATATAATGTTATCTTAATCGAAACTACCTCAGGGTCATGACTGGCTTCTGTAAGAAGCTGAATAAATGGCTTAAAGCTATTATAAGGATACGAAAGAAGAATGTCGCCTTTTTCAATCTGATTAATAATCGGTTCGTTTGGTTTTAGATATTTTGAGGGCTGCGGAACAAACACCTCCGCAAATAAATCTACAGTATTTTTAAGCTTATCCTCGAGCTCAAATACAAAGGACATATCAAGCGGCGAGTTCTGTACAAATAAAAAATTGTCTTTTAAATCTATATTAAGCTTTGAAAGAATTTTCTCTCTGTTTGATTTATCGGTATAAGAGCCAAATTCAATTCTTACAGGTGCAAGCTTTTTACGTTTTTTTAAAAGCTCCTCCATTACCTCTCTGAAATCAAGGTCTTGGTCAAATAAGGCTTCATCAACATCAATATCGGCATTTCTGGTTATTCTGAATATATTCTTATCTTCAATCGTATAGTTAGTAAAAACCATATCTACGAAGTGTAAAATAACGTTCTCAACAAGCGCAAATCTTATAGTGCCGTCGTTTGACGGTAGATATACAACCCGTTTGAAAATTCCCTCTGCGGTACCTGGAAGAACACCGATATAGACACTATCCTTTGCCGCATTTTTGTTTCGCAGAATCGTTCCTATATATATTTCTTTATTTTTTAGGAACTGTACAGGATGGCGTTTATCTATAATCGATGGTGTTAGGAGCGGCAGCACCTCATTTGTAAAGTATTCCCGCAGAAAATCTTCATCTTCTTTTGACATCAGATGCATTCTTACATGTTCAGCTATACCCTTAAGCGATAATTCATTAATAATCGAATAGTAAGCCTTATCTTTTCTAGGTATAAGCTCATCAACCTTATCGGCTATAAGTGCAAGCTGCTCGGTTGGAGTAAGATTTGTTTTATTATCCTTTTTTTCAACCTTTAATAGTGTTTGGTCGTGCAAGGAACCTACCCTAATCATAAAAAATTCGTCAAGATTAGAACAAAAAATTGACACAAAACGTAGTCTCTCGAACAAAGGAACAGTATTATCCTCTGATTCTTCTAAAACACGTTGATTAAATTTTAACCATGATAATTCTCTGTTGTCAAGATAAGTCTTAGCGAATTCCATTTTGTAGATTAATCTCCTTTTAATTCTAAAGCGACACGAACAAAATCAGAAAAAAGCGGATGCGGTCTATTAGGTCTCGACTTAAATTCCGGGTGAAACTGTACAGCCGCAAACCAAGGATGAATTTTCTTTGGCAGCTCTATAATCTCAATAAGCTTACCATCAGGTGAGGTTCCTGCAAAGATAAAGCCGTTCTCAAGGAACTTTGCTCTAAACTCATTGTTAAATTCATAACGATGTCTATGTCTCTCATAAATTATTTCATCATGATAAACTGACCTAGAAATTGTTCCATCTTCAAGCTTACAAGGGTATAAGCCCAAACGCATTGAGCCACCCATATCAACATCCATCTGGTCAGGCATAATGTCGATTACATTATTTTGAACAGAAACAAACTCGGCAGAATTTGCATCTTCAAGACCTATTACATTACGAGCAAACTCGATAGTCGCCATGTGCATACCAAGGCATAATCCAAAGAATGGAATTTTATTTTCACGCGCATATTTAACTGCTTCAATTT
>JAVBPL010000068.1:0-12816 GCA_031549645.1 Ruminiclostridium sp.
AGTCCAGCATTTTTTACCTATAAAATCCTTGCTTATGTTTATTAGGTTTACAGCACTGTCGTTAAGGAATATTAAGTCGTATGTATCGGTATCGATTAAAATAACAGCTGATTCAAGTCTGCTTAAAACCTCAAGCAAGGGGAGGTTTTCTTTTGGTATGTTTTCTAAAAAATAATCAGTCATATAAAACGCCACCTACTCTCGAGGTTATGATAGTATTATTATATAATATGAATATGCAAAAGTCAAATTAAATTACTGTGAACAATTGCTGTTCTAAGCTTCGGAATGATAAAAAAGCATAAAATGATTTTACATAAATCTCCAATTATAAAAGGGAAAAAGCATACATATAAAGCTTCTGTTAAGGGTGAACCCGTAAATGCCATATACCAAACCAAACCAGGTATTGTATAAGCAAGATAACCGACAAAAAGTGAAAATAAGATGGCTAAGAGCCGATAATTCCTTTTTTCGGCTATAATTCCTGATACAAAGGCAGCAATGATATACCCAATTATGTAGCCTCCCGTGGGACCGAGAATAATACCGAATCCCCCGCGCATCATCGAGAAAACAGGTGCACCGACTGCACCGATAAGGACGTAGATAATTTGGCTTAAGGCACCCATTCTGGAGCCTAGAATTAAGCCAGAGCAAAGTACGGAAAAGGTCGCAAGATTTATCGGAACTGGACCTATCGGTATAGCTATTTGTGAAAACACCGCTGTTATGGCAGCAAAAAGACTGCATAATGCGATATGTAGGGGCTTGATTTTCATAAATATTTTCCTTTTTGTTATAATTTTATACTTACTTCACCTGAATTTAAGGCTTCGGTTTTCCCGTTATCACGGCGGATTATCAGTGAGCCTGTTTCGTCTATATCAATTGCCGTGGCTTCAAATATCATACTGCCGTTTATAACATTTATCTTATGTCCGAGAATAAAAAGTCTTTTTTTATACTCCGATAATATGGTTTTTTCGTCGATAGTACCTAAACCGCAGTATAAAAGCTCAATGATTTTTGCAATCAACTCATTCTTTATTATTATATCAAGGTTTTCTGATATAAAGCCTGCTCTCTCTCGTATTTCATCAGGGAAGTCGTTTTCAGGTTTAAAAAGATTTATTCCGATGCCGATGATAATTCGATCGGGCTGCTTTTTTTCACTATTAAAGGTCGATTCGGCAAGAATTCCTACAATCTTTTTATCATTATAATAAATATCGTTTACCCATTTAATAGACGGCGAAATCCCTAAAATCTCATTTAACGCCTCCGACACCTTAACTGCTGTATAAATTGTTATCATAGCGAGGCTGCTTAGGGTTATATATTCGGGTTCAAAAACAGCCGAAAGATAAATTCCGGAGCCCTTCGGTGAATAAAAGCTTCGCCCCATTCTGCCTTTGCCAGCCGTTTGCGTTTCAGCAATGGCTACTGCACCATGTTTGGCATGAATTTCTTTTAAATATGTACTCGTGGAGCCTAATTCATCAAATACATGAAAATCGAAGTCTATATTAATATGTCGGAGCAGGTTTTCTATCGGTAAACTCATCACTTTTCCTTAATCAATTTATTATTTATAATCAGCTGCTGCTTTCACCGCTTTTTTCCAGCCGAGGAGTAAGTTATCTCTGTCAGCGTCATTAAGACACGGCTCGAAAACATCATATTTGCCGTTTATATCGCTTAGTAACTGGGTATCTTCCCAGTACCTTGTATTTAACCCCGCCATTAATGCTACACCTAGTGCGGTGGTTTCGGCGGTTATGGGGCGTTCAATCGGTTTATTCAGTATATCTGACTGGAACTGCATTAGAAAATTATTAACCGATGCGCCACCGTCTACCTTACAGCTCATGATTTTAAAGCCTGCATCACGTTCCATTGCACGAATTACTTCCTCGGTCTGAAAGGCAATTGACTCAAGACTCGCTCTGACTATATGCGATTTATTTGCTCCACGGGTTAAACCGACAATTACTCCCCTTGCATCTGAATTCCAGTAGGGAGCACCCAGTCCCACAAAAGCAGGCACCACAAACACGCCGTTCGAGTTATTAACACTTTGGGCTATTTTCTCTGTCTCGTCCGCTGAGCTTATTATACCAAGCTCGTCACGAAGCCACTGAACCACCGCTCCTGCGATGAAAACCGAGCCTTCTAACGCATAAACGGCTTTTCCGTATTGAAGCCATGCTATGGTAGTAAGAAGTCCGTTTGAAGAAAAAATCGGATTTTCGCCTGTGTTCATGAGTAAAAAAGCGCCAGTGCCGTAGGTGTTTTTGATATCGCCTTTATTAAAGCATTGCTGTCCGAAAAGAGCAGCCTGCTGGTCACCTGCGCTTGCTGAAATTGTAATTGATGTACCGAAAATCTCGGGTTTTGTTTCAATTTGCTCCTTGCCCCAGTCGATAATTTGGGGTAACATATGTTCTGGAATTTCAAAAAGCTTTAATAAATCTTTGTCCCATTCTAATGTGTTTATATTAAAAAGCATTGTGCGTGAAGCATTTGAACAGTCGGTAACATGTCTGCCTGTAAGTCTCCAGATAAGCCAGCTTTCGACCGTTCCAAAAAGCAGCTCGCCGCGTTTTGCCTTTTCTCTTGCACCAGAGACATTATCGAGCAGCCACTTAATTTTAGTTGCAGAAAAATACGGGTCTAACAGTAAACCCGTTTTATTCTTAATCAGGTTATTGTAGCCCTTCTCTTTCAGCTCCTCGCAGTAACTGGCTGTACGCCGGCACTGCCACACGATAGCGTTATGAATAGGCTCTCCTGTATTTTTATCCCATATAATGACGGTTTCTCTTTGATTTGAGATACCTATGGCGTGAATTTCGTGGGCGGATATTTCGGCGGCTTTAATTACAGACCTAGCTGTTTCCAGCTGGGCTTGCCATATTTCCTCAGCGTCGTGCTCAACATAACCAGGCATGGGATAATACTGCTTTATTTCCTTTTGCGAGGTGAAAAGCGAAGTGCCGTTTTTATCAAAAATTATTGCACGAGAGGAGGTAGTACCTTGGTCGAGTGCCAGTATGTATTTCATAATGATTACCTACTTTAAGAAGTTCATTTTATAAGTCATACGATTTAACTTAAAACCGCGCCTGACTAGGCAGTCAATTTTTATTCCTATTAGCTCCATTGGTAAGGAAAGCTCATACGAAACACGCTCGTAGTCTTGATATTCCTTAAGCAGTGATAATATTTCCTTATCGTCTATAAGAAGCTCGGCGGCAAATATGTTTGCCTGACGTTCGGTTTTGTCATTATCAAGGAACAGTGTCTGCTCTCTCATACCGCTTCTTGCCAGGGTTCGGTGCAGGGTATCATGTCCAAGCTCATGAGCAACAATAACCTTGACGAGTTTTTCGTCAAGGTTGTTATTTACTACTATATAGCGGCTCTTCCTTTCATATAGGTAAAAGCCCTTTAACTCGTTTAAATCCCTATACCATAGGTTTATACCAAGCATTTCGGTAATTATGGCAGGGTCACGGGTTTTATACTTTTTTACAAATCGGTCGCATATCTCCTTGATATAATCCATTATAAACCCTCATTACATCAGAAATCCTACTTGCCGTATTTTTTAGCCTTTTCCTTTGCGTCGAAATAAATCTCGGTAAGGCATGAAAAGAGTGCCTGCTTGTCGTCCTCGGATAAGGTGTTACCTGCAAATAAGCCCTTGGTGTGTTCAAGATAATCTGCCGCCTCCTGAACGCTCTTGCTGTCCGATGAGGCGCTGAAAACAAAGCGTTCCTCACTCGAAAGCACAAGGCTGCGGGTGTTGTCGCTTAAGAAAGCTGTGTCTGTGCCTAAGGCATCTGCAATTTTCTCGAAAACTACTCTCTTAGGAATACGGCCGCCTGCGAGGTAATTCGCGAGTGCACGGTATGTAATGCCTATTTTTTCGGCAAATTCGGTCTTTTTAAGGCCTGTCCGCCTAATTAAAATCTCAAGCTTTTGATTAAACTGCATTGAAATCCCACCTTTATAAAAAAATTAATATAACAATTGTTCATGTTTATATTATATCAATGAACAATCCAAAAGTCAATATGAACAAATGAAAAAAATGACAATTTATAAAATATACATTAAATTTGCAATAAAAGCTGAATAATATACAGTATATTCAATATAAATCCTTGACAATAATAAATTTTAGTGTATAATATTCATTAAAGAACATTATACAAATAAATGGAGGAACTTAGTTTGAAAAAACTTTTTTATGTCTTGTTTGTTTCGTTGTTAAAAGTTTTTTCAAACCCGCCGATACACGCTCAAACGAGTAAACTCACGCGTATCGGCTCAGAAAGGAATGGTTATTAAAATGGCTAAGAAAATTTTACTCGCATATTCAGGCGGACTCGACACATCTATTATTATCCCATGGCTGAAGGAAAACTATGAAGGCTGTGAGGTTATCTGTATGGCAGGTAACGTGGGACAGGATGCAGAAATTGAAGGTCTTGACGAGAGAGCCAAGAAAACTGGCGCTTCAAAGCTTTATATCGAGGATTTACAAGACGAATTCGTAAATGATTTTATTTTCCCTACCTTAAAAGCGGGTGCTAAGTACGAGGGTTATCTTTTAGGAACCTCCTTTGCACGTCCTGTTATAGCAAAGAGACTAGTTGAAATTGCAAAAAAAGAGGGTGCTGACGCTATTTGTCACGGCTGTACAGGAAAAGGAAATGATCAGGTGCGTTTTGAGCTGACAGTTAAAGCATTAGCTCCTGAAATGGAGATTATCGCACCGTGGCGTGTATGGGATATAAAGAGCCGTGACCAGGAAATAGAATACGCAGAGGCTCACAATGTACCGCTCAAAATTAACCGTGAGACTAACTATTCAAAGGACATGAACCTTTGGCATCTTTCACATGAGGGACTAGATTTAGAAAATCCCGCTAACGAGCCTTTATACAATAAGGAAGGCTTCCTTGAGCTTGGTGTTTCACCAGAGCAGGCACCTGATAAGGCGACTTATGTTACTATTACCTTTGATAAGGGAATTCCTGTTGCTTTAGACGGCGAAAAAATGGATGGCGTTAAGCTTATCAAGACACTTAACAAAATCGGCGGAGCAAACGGAATAGGCTTATATGATGTGGTTGAAAACAGACTTGTTGGCATGAAGTCTAGAGGCGTTTATGAAACTCCTGGTGGAACCATTCTTTATCATGCACATGAGGTTCTCGAAACAATCTGTCTTGATAAGGAAACCCAGCATTACAAGACAGGAATGGCGTTAAGATATGCAGAGCTTGTGTATAACGGACAGTGGTACACACCGCTTCGTGAAGCAATGGACGCATTCGTTGACAAGACACAGGAGACTGTTACAGGTGACGTAAAATTAAAATTATACAAAGGTAATATTATTAATGCTGGTGTAACCTCGCCGTATACACTCTACAGTCAGGATTTCGCTTCCTTTGATGAGGACGATGTATATGACCAGTACGACAGCAAGGGCTTTATTAACCTGTTTGGCTTACCGATTAAGGTTAAGGCTATGCTTGATAAGGAAAGAAATAAATAATTAGCACGAAAAATGAGTTGAAATCATGTGAATTTCCAAAGCTGTTTTGCGTGCGGAAAGGGCATGATATTAAAAATGTATAAAATAAGGCTAATGCAAATGTCCGATTATAATGCTGTTTTCGACTTGTGGAGCAACACGTCAGGCATGGGAATGAGAAGTCTTGACGACTCGTATGAGGGAATTGAAAATTTTTTGCATCGTAATCCCGAAACCTGCTTCGTTGCTGAAAGCTCAGGTCAAATAATTGGCTCAATCTTATGCGGGAATGACGGCAGACGTGGATTTATATATCATACTGCTGTAGATGAAAAATACCGTAAAATGGGTGTTGGCGGTTCGTTACTTAATGCCGTAGTAGATGAGCTTAAAATAATTGGTATTAATAAAGCCGCATTAGTCGTAAAGAGTGATAATAAAATCGGAAACGATTTTTGGGAGAAACAAGGCTTTATTACAAGAGATGATTTAATTTATCGGAACCTTACAATTAACACTGAGAATATCTAATAAGGAAATGGTGAAATTAATGGCTAAAATGTGGGCTGGGCGGTTTTCAAAGGAAGTTGATTTATCGGTAAACGCTTTCAACTCCTCAATATCCTTTGACGGCAGAATGTACCGTGAGGATATCGAGGGTAGCAAGGCGCATGCCGAAATGCTGGGTGATTGTGGCATAATAGCAAAGGCTGAAACTGAGCTTATAATAAAAGAGCTTGATAACATTCTAGCCGATATTGAGGATGGTAAATTGGCGCTCGATATGACGGCGGAGGATATTCACATGTTTATAGAAGCCGAGCTTACAGCGAGGATTGGAGATGCCGGTAAAAGGCTTCACACCGCCCGTTCACGCAATGACCAGGTTGCACTTGATATTAGGCTTTATCTTAAAAAAGAAATAGCCGAAATTAAGCAGCTTCTTATAAAGCTTACCGAAACCTTATGTAGTATTTCGGCAAAGCACAGCGATACAATTATGCCTGGTTATACACACTTACAAAGAGCACAGCCGATTACCTTCGGACACCACTTAATGGCGTATTCGTCAATGTTTATGCGGGATATAAGCAGACTGAATGATACCTTGAAGCGTATGGATTATTCACCGCTCGGAAGTGGAGCACTTGCGGGAACTACCTATAACATTGACCGCTTTAAAACCTCGTCACTGTTAGGGTTTGGGGCCCCTGTTATTAATTCACTTGATGGTGTTTCGGATAGAGATTTTTGCATTGAGCTTAGCAGTGCAATTTCGCTTATTATGGTGCATCTTTCCCGCTTTTCTGAGGAGATTATTCTGTGGTGCAGCTGGGAATTTAAGTTTATAGAGCTTGATGATGCTTTTGCGACTGGCTCGAGTATTATGCCCCAGAAGAAAAATCCCGATATCGCCGAGCTTGTAAGAGGTAAGGCTGCACGAATTTTCGGTGACAATGTGACACTTCTTGCCATGATGAAGGGCTTACCCCTTGCATATAACAAGGATATGCAAGAGGATAAGGAAGCAATTTTTGATGCTATTGATAATGTTAAGCTTTGTCTTGAGACATTCATTCCTATGCTTGATACAATGACGGTTTTAAAAGACAATATGCGAAATGCGGCGGCAAAAGGCTTTATCAATGCGACAGACTGCGCTGATTATCTCGTGAAAAAAGGAATGGCATTCCGTGATGCTTATAAAATCACGGGCGGTTTGGTTGCACTTTGTATTAAGCTAGGTACGGATTTAGAAAATCTACCGCTTGATAAATATAAGGAACAGAGCGATTTGTTCGATAACGATATATATAATGCGATTAATCTTGACACCTGTGTAAATGAACGTAAATCCTACGGTGGGCCGTCAAGCGAAAGTGTAAAAAAGCAGATTGAAATCATAGAGGAACAATTGAAAAATGAAGTATAAGGTATTTGTAGATGGCGGAGAGGGAACCACAGGACTGAAGATAATGGAGCGTTTTAAAGAGCGTGACGATATCGAGGTAATGAAAATCCCTGAGGAGCTTCGTAAGGATACGAACGAAAGAAAAAAGTATATTAACTCATCGGATTTTACCTTTTTGTGTCTCCCTGACGCTGCGGCAAAGGAAGCGGTTAGCTTATGTGAAAATGATAATGTAAGAATAATCGATGCTTCAACCGCACATAGAACAAATCCAGATTGGGCTTACGGAATACCCGAGCTTTCGGAAAAGCATCGGGAAAAAATCAAAAATTCAAAGCGTGTTAGTGTTCCAGGCTGTTATGCAAGCGGTTTTGCGGCTCTTATTTATCCGCTAGTCGAAAAAGGTGTAATACCTAAGGATTTCTATATATATTGTCATGCTGTTTCGGGGTACAGCGGTGCAGGAAAATCTGCTATCGCACAGTATGAGGGTTCTGATAAACCTAAGGATTTTTTCAGCCCAAGATGCTATGCATTAACGCAGGAGCATAAGCATATCCCCGAAATGCAGAAGAATTCGGGACTTCTGATACCCCCCGTGTTTAACCCGATAATAGATGATTATTTTTGTGGTATGCTTGTAAATATACCTATTCATATAAAGCAGCTCCCGAAGCTTTATTCATATAAAGAAATTGAACAGATACTCGCCGAGCATTATGAAAATCAGAAAATGATACGAGTTGAAAAATCTGAACCCTTCATAGCTGCAAATGAGCTTGCAGACAAGGATTACATGAAACTTTTTGTCAATGGAAACGATGAAAGGCTTATGCTTACCGCACAGCTTGATAATTTAGGTAAGGGTGCCAGTGGTGCGGCTGTTCAGTGTATGAATATTATGATGGGAATTAATGAAACTACGGGATTAAATTTATAAAAAGAGGAAATACTGATGGTTACAATAGAAGGATTTGAGCCGATAGACGGCGGAATATGTGCTGCAAAGGGCTTTGTGGCTGGCGGAATTAACGGTTATATTAAGCCAAATTCAAAGAAGAACGATATCGCTATAATAAGCTGTATTAAGCAGTGTAGTGCAGCAGCTTTATACACTACAAATAAGGTTAAAGGTGCACCTATAACCGTAACACAAAAACATTTAGCAGACGGCAAGGCACAGGCGATTGTGGTAAACTCGGGAAACGCCAACACTTGCAACGATAACGGCATTGAAATTGCTGAAAAAATGTGCGAAATCACAGCTGATTGCTTAAAAATAAAGAAAGAGGACATAATTGTCGCTTCAACTGGTGTCATCGGTCAGCGGCTTTCGATTAAGCCTTTTGAGGATTATATACCAGCTTTATCGGTGAGCTTAAGCGAGTTCGGAAGCCCTGATGCCTGTAATGCTATTATGACCACAGACACACGCAAGAAGGAATTTGCGGTTGAGTTTCTGCTTGGCGGAAGGAAGTGTCATATCGGCGGTATTTCGAAGGGCAGCGGCATGATAAACCCTAAAATGGCGACCATGCTTGCTTTTATCACTACGGACGTTGCTATTTCTGCCGAAATGCTTGATAAGTCACTGCGTTTAGTTAATGCCACTACCTTTAACCAGGTAAGCGTGGACGGCGACACCTCGACAAACGACATGGTTTCTATAATGGCATCGGGTATTGCGGGAAACAAGGAAATAGTCGATGAATGTGATGATTTGGAGATATTTATTAATGGCTTAAGTGCAATTATGATAAATCTCGCCCGTGAAACGGCAAGAGACGGCGAGGGCGCAACAAAGCTTCTCGAATGTGTTGTAACGGGTGCTGATAGCGATGAGACAGCTTCAAAGATATCAAAGTCGGTTATATCGAGCAGTCTTTTAAAAGCCGCTATCTTTGCTGCTGATGCTAACTGGGGACGTATAGCGTGTGCAATCGGTTATACAGATGCAGATTTTGATATAGAAAAAATTGATGTAAAGGTAGGCTCTGCCGCTGGAACGGTTGATTTTTGCATAAACGGCGCAGGTGTTGATTTTTCCGAGGAGGAAGCACATAAAATATTACTCGAGGACGAGGTTACAATTTATGTAAATCTAAACACGGGTGAGGATTTTCACGGAGTAGCGTGGGGCTGCGATTTGACATATGATTATGTGAAGATTAACGCTGAGTATAGAAGCTAAAGCGGGGGATTATAATGGATATTAATAACGATAAGAGGGCGTCAATACTGCATGATGCTTTACCTTATATACAAGAATACAATGATAAAATCATTGTCGTAAAATACGGTGGAAACGCTATGACTGACAATATATTAAAACAAGCGGTGATGTCGGATTTGGTTCTTCTGTCGCTTGTCGGAATGAAGATAGTTTTAGTTCATGGCGGCGGCCCTGAAATTAACTCGATGCTTAATAAAATCGGCAAGGAGAGTAAATTCGTAAACGGTTTACGCTACACCGATGAAGAAACCATGGATATTGTTCAAATGGTGCTTTGCGGTAAGGTTAACAAGGATTTGGTAGATTTACTACATTTACATCAAGGGCGTGCGTTAGGCTTATGCGGACTTGACGATCACATGCTTGAAGCAGAGCAGCTTAACCCCGACCTAGGCTTGGTTGGCGAAATTACTAAGGTCAACACCGACAGCATAATGGCGGCACTTAATAACGGTTATATTCCAGTTATAGCAACCGTTGCATCAAGTGGTAAGCCTGACGGTAAGGTGTATAACATTAACGCCGATACCGCAGCGGCAAGAATTGCAGCTGAAATTGGTGCTGTTAATCTTATACTAATGACTGATATTAAAGGGCTGCTCCGTGATAAGGACGACGAAAGCACCTTAATTCACACCGTTCATGTAAGCGAGGTACCGCTTTTAAAGCAGCAGAACATAATTTCGGGCGGTATGATTCCTAAGATTGAATGCTGTGTTGAGGCAGTTCGACGAGGTGTTAAGAAAACCAATATAATCGACGGAAGAATAGAGCATTCAATTCTGATAGAGCTTCTGACAGATGAAGGCTCGGGGACAATGATAGTATAAAAGGAAATTATTATGGATATTTTTGAAAAAACAAATGAATATATAGCAGGAACCTATAAAAGGAGCGAAATCGCACTTGAAAGCGGTAATAATTTTACCGTAATTGATGAGTCTGGTAAAAAATACATTGATTTTGGTTCTGGTATAGGAACAAATTCGCTCGGTTACTGTGATGAGGACTGGGTTGAGGCGGTTTGCAATCAGATTAAAACATTACAACACACTTCGAATTATTTTTACAATGCAAAGAGTGCGGAGCTTGCCGAAATGCTGTGTAAAACCACAGGATACAAGAAGGTTTTTTTCGGAAACTCAGGAGCTGAAGCTAATGAATGTGCTATCAAAACTGCTCGGAAATACAGCTATGACAAGTACGGTAAGGGCAGAAGCACAATAATTACACTTGTAAACTCCTTCCACGGAAGAACTATTGCGACACTTTCGGCTACTGGACAGGATAACTTTCATGATTATTTTTTCCCGTTTGTAGAGGGGTTTGTTTATGCCGAGGCGAATAATATTGGCGATTTAAAGAGTAAGGTTGACAGCTCTGTTTGTGCTATAATGTTTGAGCATATTCAGGGTGAGGGCGGCGTTGTTCCGCTGGAGCAAAGCTTTGTAGATGCAATTTATGAGCTTGCGGAAGCTAACGATATTGTAACCATTGCCGACGAGGTTCAAACAGGTGTTGGACGGACAGGGAAGTTTCTGGCGGCTGAATATTACGGTAAAAAGGCTGATATAACAACTCTTGCAAAGGGTGTGGGCGGTGGTCTCCCTATCGGTATATGCGTGATGGGTGAAAAGTGCGAGAATGTACTGTCTGTCGGAACCCACGGTTCTACCTTCGGCGGAAACCCTGTTGCATGTGCGGGCGGAATTACTGTAATGCAAAAGATTACTGCTCTTGATTTTTTGAACTCGGTAGTAAAAAAAGGCGAGTATATCAAATCAGAGCTTCAAAAGCTTCCTGAAGTGGAGAGCATAACGGGATTAGGCCTAATGATAGGTGTTAAGTTTAAAAATAAATCCGCTAAGGATATATATGACCTGGCACTTGATAAAGGACTACTAACCTTAACAGCCAAAGATAAGCTGAGACTGCTACCACCTCTTTCAATCTCCGAGAAGGAGCTTAAAGAGGGCATGAAGATTTTAACACAAATAATTAAGGGATAGGGGATAAAATGAAACATCTATTAAAAATGCTGGACTTAAGCAAGGAAGAAATTCTTGAAATTCTAGACCTTGCAGACCAGTTAAAATACGAGCAGAAGCACGGAATACCGCACAATCATTTAAAAGGCAAAACATTAGGCATGATTTTCGAAAAAGCATCGACAAGAACAAGGGTTTCCTTTGAAGCGGGTATGTATCAGCTTGGCGGATATGCGCTGTTCCTTTCGTCGAGTGAGCTTCAGATAGGTAGGGGTGAGCCAGTTGAGGATACTGCAAGAGTGCTTTCACGGTACATCGACGGTATCATGATTAGGACCTTTAAGCAATCTGATGTTGAATTACTGGCACAGCACGGTAATATTCCAGTTATAAACGGACTTACCGACTTTGCACACCCTTGTCAGGTATTAGCAGACTTAATGACTATCAGGGAATATAAGACAAAGCTTGAAGGGCTTAAGATGTGTTATATCGGTGATGGAAACAACATGGCGAACTCACTTACAGTCGGCTGTTTAAAAGTTGGTATGGATGTAACACTTGCTATACCTGAGGGATATTATCCAGATAAAGAAATACTTGATTTTGCGGCAAGCTATCCTAATTTTAAGATTACATCTAATCCTAAGGAAGCAGCAAAGGACGCAGATGTATTAATTACCGATGTTTGGGCATCAATGGGTATGGAAGCCGAGGCTGAAAAAAGGAAACAAGATTTCAAGGCATATCAGATTAACGATGATGTGCTTTCTAATGCGAAGCCCGATGCAATTGTAATGCACTGTCTGCCTGCACATAGGGAGGAAGAAATCACCGCCAAGGTATTAGAAGCACATGCAAATGTAATTTTCGACGAAGCTGAAAACAGGCTTCACGCACAAAAAGCCGTTATGGTTAAGCTAATGTCATAAATATTAAAAGCCTTGATTTTTTCAAGGCTTTTTCGTTTGTTCATATTGCAAAAATCAAATGAACATGGTATAATAACTACATGACTCAAAACCATAAGGTTTTGAGATAGCCACACAAGCGAGACGTACAAAGATGCCTTGAAACGTGTGCCTATGGTATAATAACTACGTGACTCATAAACCTTTAGGTTTATGAG
>JAVBPL010000134.1:0-18026 GCA_031549645.1 Ruminiclostridium sp.
ATTATAAATTTCAGTGCTGCCGTTTGCGGTTACCGCCGCTAGAATAATATTTTCAGTTGCTCCAACCGACGCAATCGTGAGTGAAATTCTCGCACCCTGTATACCCTTTGCCGCTCTGCAATTGAGGTAGCCATGCTCCTCCCTAATATCCACACCCATTTTTTTAAGTGCCGATATATGTAAATCAATAGGTCTCGGTCCAAGCTCACAGCCGCCGGGAAATGACAGCCTGCAATGTCCCGTTCTTCCGAGAATGGCACCTAAAAAAACAATAGATGAACGCATTTCCCGCATTAACTCAATAGGAACATCAGTATTAGTGAGACTGGATGAATTAACGATTACAGTATTATTTTGACGTCTACATTTGCAACCCAAGCAGCCTAATATCCTGCAAGCGGCATCGGCATCAGTTAAGTTTGGACAATTATGTAAAACTGATTCGCCGCTGCAAAGCACCGTTCCTGATAGTAAAGGCAATATGCTGTTTTTTGCGCCTTGAACGACTATTTCGCCCTCTAGCCTTTGTCCTCCCTGAATGACATAGCCTAATCCAGCCATATAAAACACACCTTTCAAATAGCATTACTTTTTCATATTATGCTATTTGAGAGTTTTTTGCTAATGGCTGAATTATTTGAATAAATTCATGATTTCCCCAAGTATCAAATCAGAGGAGTTTAATACTGACATATTACCCGCATTCTCCTCCATTTTACGAAGTAAGGCGGTGTTTTTCGTAAGTGCCGCAATTTTGTTAATGAGTCGGTCGGGTGTTAAATCCTTGTCCTCGATAAGGATTGCTGCACCTCTGTCCTCCATAGATTTTGCGTTAAAATATTGGTGATTTTCCGCCGCTCCAGGCCACGGAATTTGAATTGATGCTCTGCCGATAGCTTTGAGCTCGGTCTGTGTCATAGAACCTGCACGACATATAACGATATCAGCCGCACAGTAGCAGGTGTACATATTATCGATATATTCGTTTATTATCGTTCTGTCTTTATTCGGTTTAACGTGATATTTTTCAAGATACTGCGAGAAAACATCTTTGCCGTTTCTGCCGTAGGAATGAATATGATTTATGCCGCCCTCGCGGTTTTCCCAGCCTAGGAGTGCCGCCACAGCCTCTGATATAATATTCGAGCCGTTGCTGCCGCCAACTGACAAAATCGTAATTCCTTCGGGTAAGCCGAGTCTTTTGCGAGCCAGCTCTCTATCCTCAATCGGAATATTTGTACGCATTGGGTTCCCCGTCACAACGCACTTCTCTTTATGCAATATATGCTTAATCGCATCGCTCTCGGCTACGAAAATCTTATCGACATATTTCGCCAGCATCTTGGTTGCTATACCAGGTAGCGAGTTGCTTTCATGATTTGCAGTTTTTATACCGAGCTTTGCGGCTGTCTGAATAATCGGGAGTGAAACATAGCCTCCTGTACCTATTACTATATCGGGCTTGAAGTCTTTAATTATTTTCTTAGCGTGTCTGTTTGCGTTAATGTAGTAATAAAACGCCTTGATATTACGTTTTAGGCTATTTACGCTTAAGTCGCGCTGCATTCCCGCCATTTTCACCGAGGCAAAGTCATAGTTCGCCTGCTTTACAAGCCTTGCCTCCATACCCTCAGGGGTTCCTATGAAAAGTATTTTGCTTTCTGAAAATACGTCCTTTATTTTATCCGCAATTGCGAGCCCTGGGTTTATATGCCCTGCCGAACCGCCTGCCGCAATTATTACTCGTATATCTTGTAAGGACTGCATACTATTCAATTGCCGCCTTTCTGGAAATATTTAGAAGAACGCCCATTTCTGCAAGCTGCATCATTAGTGCTGTGCCGCCATAGCTGAAGAATGGCAACGAAATGCCCGTATTAGGCACGCTGTTGCTTACAACGGCGATATTCAGAAGTGCTTGAATACCAATCTGTACTGTAATTCCTACTGAAAGCATCATTCCGAACTTATCTCTTGAACGTGCCGCTATATAAAAGCCTCTATATACAAAGAGTATAAAAAGGAGTATTACTAAAATAGCACCAACAAAGCCTAATTCCTCGCATATAACCGAGAACACAAAGTCGTTATGCGAAGCGGGAAGATACGAGAATTTCTGCCTTGAGTTACCCAGCCCTAGTCCGAACATACCGCCCGAGCCTATTGTCACAAGCGATTGATAGGTCTGGAAGGTGTCTCCCAGAACATCTGCCTCAGGGTTAATAAAGCTTAAAAATCTTGACTCAAAATAATCGTATCCAAGTGCTTTAAGTCCTAAAAATCCTATTATGGCAAGCCCAATAAACACGCCGAACATTACCAGAATATGCTTAACGCGACAGTTCCCAACGAACATCATCGTAACACCAATTGCAAAAATAATGATTGTTCCCGATAAATGCGGCTGTATCATAGTCAGGACACAGGCAAAAAGTAGGCATACCAAAAATGGGAGATAGCCTTTTCTAAAGTCCTTTATTTTTTCCTCATTTTTATGAGCGTAGAAAGCCAGCAGCATAATAACCGCAAACTTTAGTATTTCAGAGGGCTGGAAGGTGATACCTGCAATTTCAATCCAGCGTTCCGCACCTCCCTGCGTAACTCCCGTGATTTTAACCATGAGCATAAGTGCTACCGAGACACCGCAGCCTACGAGAAGCACCATTTTATTCATCAGAATATGATAATCAATGAACGACAAAAATATCATTGCAGCTATACCAACAGCAGCAAACATAATCTGTCTCGACACATAGAAATAGCTGTTGCCAGTTTCCTTGAGCGCAAAGGCATAGCTTGCCGAGAACATCATTACAATGCCAAAGGACAGCAGAACAAGCACGATTGTAAAAAATGGGTAGTCAAATTTTGACAGCTGTTCTCTTATCTTTGGTTCCTTTTTAAGCGGTTTTGCCCTTCTGCGGCCGGCGGAGCTTCTATTTTTTTTTACAGTAGCAGTCTGCGGTATTGCCGTAGCAGATGCATTTATTGCGTTCGTATAATTAGGTGTCGGTCTTTTCGGAACCGCTCCTTTTTTATGCATTTTTATGTGAGAAGTCGACTTTGCCTTACTAAAATAAAAGTCGTTATATGTAATCTCACCGCCAACCTCTTGCTTATGCGCTCGTGTCGGCGATACTGGCGGCATTTCACGGGAGACAGCAGCCATTCTTCTTGTTTCAGCCATATTTATGACCATCCTTCCTCTTACGCCAATGACAAGCGAATTCATTGTAGGGGAGTATCCTTCAAACTTATGACCCCTTTATATACCCTTTGTCAGCAGCAGTGCGGCAATCCCCGCAACGACCTCTATACCGCCGAAAAACATTACTATTTTAACTTCCTTCCAGCCTCTGATTTCAAAGCTGTGATGAATAGGTGTCATTTTGAATAAACGCTTACCCTTTGTTAACTTAAAATATGTCATCTGAATTAAAACAGTAAGTGCTTCCCAAATATAAACGGCACAGGCAATTATCATGATAACCTCGCATTTTGCACCTATACCTAGAGCGCAGATTATACCGCCTAAAAAAAGTGAGCCTGTATCTCCCATGATAACCTTAGCGGGGTAGAAATTCCAGATAAGGAAGCCTATCAATGCCGCGCCAACTGCTGCTGCGAGGAGTGACAATTCGTAAAGCTGAAACATACTGCATATTATCATAAACACCGCAGCATAAATCACCGTAACCGTACTGCAAAGCCCGTCTATTCCATCTGTCAAATTTACCGCATTAACAAGGTATAAAATTGCAAGTCCCATCACAACATAATAAAAATACCATAAATCAAGCGTTCCTAAAAAGGGGAAATTTATGGTAGTCGAGGTATCCCCCGAGAGAATGCGAGATGTAAAATATGCCGCAATAATTAACACCTGAAGTATAATTTTTTGGTTTGCGGTGAGTCCCTCGTTTTGCTTTTTCTTAATTTTTAAATAATCATCTAGAAAGCCCACGAATGCGAAGCAAAGTGCCATCATCAGTCCCGAAACAGCTTTAAAAAAGCTTTGGTAACCGATAGAATCGAACGAAATGAGCTTCCTCTGCCAAAGCATGATTAAGCCCACAACAAAAGCAAGAATAGTACCTAAAATAAACATAATACCGCCCATTGTCGGTATCCCTTGCTTTTTTTCCTTATGCCAAATAGGTCCGATATCCAGAATTGTCTGCCCGTATTTTAAACGTCTCAGTAAGGGTATCACGAGGAACCCTAGTGCCGCCGTTGCTATAAGTGCAATCGCGGCAGTAATAATACAGCTCCACAAATCCAAATGCCTATACCTCCAAAATTTCTTTAACTATTTTTCTTTCATCAAAGGGCATATAATTATCCCCTATAACCTGATAGGTTTCGTGTCCCTTTCCGCAAAGAACGACAACATCGGCGGGTTTTGCCTCCGCAAGTGCCGCCTTAATTGCCTGCCGCCTGTCTGTAAAGCACAGAAACTCTGTATCATGGCGCTTAACGCCTATAAGTACATCTTCGATTATTTTTTCCTCGTTTTCAAAGCGGGGATTATCGGAGGTGATTATCAGAAAATCTGCATTTTTAGCCGCCGCTTCACCCATAATAGGTCTTTTTACCACATCACGCTCGCCTGCCGCTCCGAAAACACAAATTATACGTCCCTTCGCAAAGCTTCTGACACTTGTAAGAAATTTCGTAAGTGCATCATCTGTATGAGCATAATCGCAAATCACAGTAAAATCCTTGCTATAAATAACCTCGCTGCGTCCTCTTACTCCGCTGTAGCTTTGCATAGCGTCCACAGCATCGTTTAGGAAAACACCGATTTCAGAGGCTGCGGCGATTGCTGCGATGGAATTTGCGACGTTAAAAATACCCGGCATAGCCATTTCAACTGGGAAGGACTTTTCCTCCCTCATCGCTGATAGCCAGTACTGTATTCCGCTGCTGTCAGTCTTGATATTAACCGCATAATAATCTGCTAAATCATTTATAGAATAGGTTACATAAGGTATTTTAACCTCATGCTTAAGATATTTCACCAGCTTTTCGCCGTATTTATCATCGATACAGATTACAGCACGTTTCGTTTTATCAAAAAGCAATCGTTTTGCCTGATAATATCTCTCCATAGTCTTGTGATAATCTAAATGGTCTTGAGTTAAATTTGTAAAAATCGCACATTCAAATATTTCGTCTGCAAATCTGTCTTGCACAAGTGCCTGTGACGAGGCTTCGACTACGCAATATTCTGCCCCGTTACTAAGCATTTCGCTAAAGCAGCGGTATAGCTCCATTTGCCTTGGCGTGGTTAAATGCGCCTCATAAACTTTACCAATTACATCATATCCGACTGTGCCGATTGAGCCTGTTTTGTGCCCGTTTTTTTCGAGTATATTCTTAATTTCAGCTATAACCGTGCTTTTTCCGTTAGTACCAGTTGCCGCTATCAGCTTAAGTTTTTTCGTTGGGTTTCCGTAATAACTAGACGCAAGCTTTGAAAAATACGCTCTAGTATTCTGGACAATTATTTGCTGCTTTAAACCTAAATCGTGGTCTACCACAACAGCACCTGCGCCTTTTTTAATCATATCGGCAGCAACAGAATGGCCGTCGAAATTTTCACCCGTGATGCATACGAAAACATCGCCCTCGTTAAAGCATGAGGTGTCGTCTGTAACGCTGTTTATCTCCACATTTTGAAGTCCTTGTTCTTCTGCCTCTTTGCTTATGTCAAACAGCTTCAAATGCCCACCCCCTGATTTTTATACTAAATCGCGTAGCGATTTAGTATTATTAATAGCCATCTGCGTTAATTACGAAATCTACCGAAATTATGGTTCCCTGCGGCACCTCGGTATAAGGTTCAATGCTTTGAGACGTTGCTTTTGCGCTGTCATTATAAATCGCACCACCCGAAAGCCTTATATTAAGCCCTGCATTAGTAATCGTCGTGTTAGCCTGCTCAACTGTCATTCCTCTGACATCGGGTACGGTTCTCGTTTTCTGGTCTACATCTGCCATATAAAGCACCACTGTGCCATTTTTTGAAATCTGCTGTCCCGCCGTAGGAACGGTATAAAGCACCTTCTCACCTAAATCCTCGCCTACAATTTTAGCATTTAAGCCAAGCGAATTAAGCTTAGTCTGTGCATTAATCGCAGTCAAATCCTTTAGATACGGCACAACGGTATCCTGCATTGCAAGCTCCTCAGCCGTAAACTGTGCATATATTTCGAGATAAGGCAGACATTCCTTGAACACTGCCGAAACGACAGGCGCCGCAACTGCACTACCGTAATATGTTCCGCTAAGCGGATCATCAACGCAGACTAGCATGATAACCTCGGGGTCATCGGCGGGAGTAAAGGCACAGAAAGTCGAAACATAACGCTTATCATTGGGGAATTCGTCAAGCTTCTCACTTGTTCCGCTTTTACCGCCGATTTTATAACCTGCGATATATGCATTAGAGCCGCCGTTTACTTCAACCACGTCCTCTAGGATTTCACGCATCAGAGCTGAGGTTTCATCACTAATAACCTGTCTTTTAACTGTGGTTTGTGTGCTTTTAATAATATTGCCGTCGTTGTCAGTAATTTTATCGACAACATATGGTGTCACCACATATCCGCCGTTAACGGCAGCCGCAAAGGCTGTTATCATCTGGAGCGGCGTAATTTTATTTGTCTGTCCGAACGAGGAGCTTGCAAGCTCAACGGGACCTATGTTATTTCGTGTCAAATATAATGAGTTTACTTCGCCAGGTAAATCGATACCCGTCTTTTGTGTGAAGCCAAATGCCTCAAAATAGTCGCTGAATTTATTTTTACCAAGCAGCTCGCCTATACGCATAAAGGCTGGGTTACAAGAACGTGTTAGGGCCTCGGTAAGCGTTGATGTGCCATGTCCGCCAAGGTTCCAGCAGCCAATTTCGGTACCGGATACATTGACAGCACCGCTGCAGAAGAACGTGGAATTTATATCGATTACGCCTTCCTCAAGACCGCTTGCACAGGTGATTGTCTTAAATACCGAGCCTGGAAAATAAAGCTCAGTTATCGCCTTATTTTTCCATTGTGTCTCACGCATTACACCGTGAAGTGCATCAATATCGCTGTCTATTTTTTCAACCTGCTCTTTGCTCAAATCGGCTTCGGTACCTACCGCAAAGCCGTTTAAAATAAGAGTATCGTTAACCTTCTGCTCTCTTATATCAGCAAGCTTTTGTGTATCGATATCGGAAAGCGTTGATGGCGAATTTAGGTTAAAGCTGGGATATGTCGCCATTGCGAGAATGGCTCCCGTTTTGGGGTTCATGATTATACCCGTTGCTCTATTGTTTACCTTGTGCTGTGAAACGGTGGTTGCAAGGTTTTTCTCAAGATAATGCTGCAATACCTCGTCGATTGTAAGCACAAGATTATTACCGTTTTGAGAGTCATAACGCATTTCATATTCATAAGGCATCGAAGTATTCTTCGGCATTACCACACGTCCGTCAATGCCCTGGAGATAATCGTCATAATAGGCTTCAATACCGTAAATTCCGTTGTTATCGTAATCTGTAAAGCCGATTACATTAGCCGCTAAATTGTCATTAGGATAAACACGCATCGAGTCCTCAATAGTGTACACGCTATACGTTCCTATTCCCTTTTCCTTCTTGAACTCGTTGATTTTATCAACCTCGGGGGCATCAACCTTTGTCTTGATAATCTGATATTTCAGGCTTGGATTGTCGCAATAATTTTTTAGCTTATCATAATCCATATCCAGTATTTCAGATAACGCCTTACAGATTTCCTCTGCCTCGTTATACTTAATATCCTTTGAAACCTCTGTCGCTTTTTCGCCGTTTGCAATTGCCGCTAAATATTCCTTCTCAGCCATAGCCTCACGGGTGGTCTGATATGTAGTCTTGTTGTCATTTATTTCATATGGGGCAAGTATAACTGTCCAGACAGTTTTGCTTTTTGCCAATATTTTACCGTTTGTGTCATAGATTGTGCCACGGTTCGCTTTGATAGTAAAGTCGCCGAGCTGCTGTGCGTTCGCTTTGAGTCTGTAATATTCAGATTTTACCACCGCAGTATTAAAAAGATTTACACATATATATACCGCAAATGCTATCAGAAGTAAAAAAACTCCGCCGAAAAGCTTCTTACGCATTGAATTTGTAGGAGCAGACATTCAATCTTCCTTTCGTTTAACTTGGGTTAAATATTTTAATAGGACACAGTATCTTGTACTTTGTCCTTTTTTGAATTATATTTACTTAAAAGCCCAAATATTCCTTAATCCCGTTAAACAGATTATTTACCACCTCATACCATGCAAGGTCAACATTCTCAGCAACCTCGGTCATATCGTCGTTTGAGAGGGATATATGCTTCTCCTGTGCAGAAGTTATCTTTGCCAGCCCCAGCTCCTGCTGTGCAAATTCTTCAACCTTCGACAGCGAAACCATGTTGTCAAGCTCGGTCTGGAGCCTAATGTTCTCTCTCTGTGCAAGCTCAAGCTGCTTTGTATCGACATTTATCGCAGTCGAAATTTCAGATAAAGTTGCTTTGCTTGTAAGCAGTATGTACGCTATTAAAACCGCAGCCGCACAACCAAGCAATACCTTGAACATATTGCCAGATTTTGCGATTGAGGTTGTTTTTATTTTTACCTGTGGCTTTTTTTCAGTTTTCTTGCGCGCCAATAATTCTTCCTCATCGAAAAGCTCAAAATTATATGCTAAGTTGGTGTTAGAAGGTGTCAGCATCCTTTACTTCTCCTTTTATAAATCATTCATTTTATCAAAGCTTTTCAATTATTCTAAGCTTTGCACTTCTACTGCGATTGTTACTTTGCAACTCCTCATCACTAGGCACTTCGGGTTTTTTATTCACAAGCTCACCCTTTGGCTTGTTGCCACACACGCAAATCGGGAAATTCGGGGGGCAGGTACAGCCTGTCGCAAGCTCCTTAAATTTTGTTTTAACTATCCTATCCTCTAAGGAATGGAAGGTGATAATTGCAAGCCTTCCTCCTACAGAAAGCCTTTTGAACGCCGCATCTAGGCCCGTTTCGAGAACCTCAAGCTCCCTGTTGACTTCAATTCTGATAGCCTGAAAGGTTTTACGGCATGGGTTCTTTTCGTTGCGAACCTTGCTAGGCACATTGCTTCTTATTATCTCCGCAAGCTCGCCTGTGGTCTTAATCTCGCTTTTATCCCTTGCTTTAACTATACCTTTTACAATGCCCTTTGCAAATTTTTCCTCGCCATATTTATATAGAATTGAGACTAACTGCTCCTCGGAATATGTGTTCACTACATCAAAGGCACTCAGTCCCTCAAGGCTCATTCGCATATCAAGCGGTGCATCCTCGTGAAACGAGAAGCCCCGTTTCTTATTGTCAAGCTGATACGACGACACACCTAAATCCATAAGTATTCCGTCGGCGACTTCTATACCAAGCTTGTCCATTTCAACTTCAAGCTCGGAAAAATTATTATTTATAAAAATGGGTAAATATTCCGACAAACGCTTCTCGGCAAAAGCAATCGCTTCCTTGTCTTGGTCAAAGCAGATAAGCTTACCCTTAGTAAAATCAAGCCTTTTACATATTTCAAGGCTATGTCCGCCCCCGCCTGTCGTACAGTCAATATAGATACCGCCGGGCTTTATATTTAAACCGTCTACACTCTCGTTAAGAAGTACGGTTGTATGTGAAAATTCAGCCGCCATTATAAGCCTAGCTCCATTGCGGTTTCCACAAGATTTGGGATTGCACCTGGTGAATTAATTTCATCCCACTTCTGCTTGCTCCAGATTTCAGCACGCTTCCCGAGCCCTACAATAGTTGCCTCTGTCTCGATACAGGCATATTCCCGCAGTGGATTCGGTATAACAAGACGTCCCTGTTTATCAGTTTCGGCTTCATAAGTGTTGCCGACAATTCTACGGCGGATAGCGGCTACCTTGATTTGCGGCTGTGCATCAAGGTTTGCCATGAAATCCTCCCAGTCCTTATCTGAATATACAGTGATACAGGGCTGGTCAAGTGTCATTGTGATATAAAAATGCTCGCCTAATTCCTCACGGAATTTTGCAGGAAAGCTTGTCCTTCCTTTAACGTCGAAGGTTGCTTTGTATTGTCCGAGCATCTTTTCACCACCCTTTTTTAAGTTTTCAACTCTTTCAACAGAGTTTTCCACCACTTTTTGCCACCAAGTTCCACTTTTGCCCACTTTTTGCCACTTTCTATATTATATACGATATCTAAGTAAAAATCAATTCAAATTTTTATTGTTTATAGTAGAAAATTACGATGCATTTTTGTTCACATTGCACAAAAATAAGAGCCCTTAATATAAAGGCTCTCATAAAATATACATTTTTCACAATATATTGTACAGCGTAATTAACTTATACGCTATATATTGATTTAGCTTATAATTAATTTAATATCTGTAAATCATTATCTTCAATCCATTTTGCCATCACTAAGGGGGATAGAGTCAGATTATAGGTTTTCGAATCGGTATATACAAGCTCTTCGCTATTAGGCTCACTCTCGAACGGCAGCGTCTCGTAAGAAACCTGCTCATAAAAACGAATTTGCGCATACATAAATTCGGGTAGCACCACATTTGCACCTATAATTTCTTCCAGCCATAGAAACGGTGTCATACCGCCCACCGATAACTCCTCAATAATCCAAGAGCTTGAATTCTTAAGGCAGTCTGCACAAAGATAAAGCGTCAGATAAAAATACTGTTCATTTAAGTCCCGCATGGCACTAACTTTTAATCTCTTGGTATCAAAGCCGTTTATAGCCTTATTCTCAAAGCCACATACCGAACAGCAGCCGCCATAACCGAAAAGCTTATAATTAATATCCTTTGCATAGTAGCCGTTGAAGCCTGGTGTGCTTTCATACGGTTTTAGCTGATTTATTAAGCCTCGTAGATATTTAAGCTCATCAACACTTATGCGAGGCAGTGGCTTTAAATAATATGGTATTTGGTCGGGAAGCACCAGGCTTACCGATTCCGCAAGAAGATATTTTCTTCGGAGTGTTCCTGTGCTTTTGCCGTTTAATATGATTTCGATTATATCAGCAAACTGTTCCTTTGTGTTATCGTCACGGAGTACAACATATTTTGCGATATTCTGGTTTTCGAGAGTTTCTTGCAAAGGTGATTTATCGATTATGTCAATAATCACGTCCTCGCTGTCAAGCAGCGCAATTCGGTCTATCTTTAGGTCTGCGATAAATATACTTCCTAGCACATTTGCAATTTTGCTTCTAGGACAATCCGCCGAGCCTAAAATTTCCGATACAGACTCCTGTTCGAAAATATAACGCATGCTCTTATATGGGAAATCAAATTTTCTGCCGTTCATTAAGCCAAATTTCATCAAAACATTTACATCACCCGTAATACCAAGCAGTTCGTTGAAAGGTATTTTTGATGATATTTTATATTGACTGCCGTAGATAAAAAAGCAATATTTTTGATTTAAGTCCTGCTCAATGGTTATGTTTCCGCCCTGCGCCTTAATATCTGTAAGGAAATCAACTATATCTCTTTCGTTCGCAAAAATGCTCATGAACATCTTTTCAGTTTCACCGAAAACGCTGTATGAGTCAAATCTATTCTGATGAACGGCAATTGTATCCATCAGCATAACGATGTTGGAAATTTTCATTTTGGATATTTCAATCAGATATTCTTCCTCACCCGACGAAAAGCAAAGCTCAAAGCTTCTTAACGAAATTTTATAATTCTCATGATATCTATCGTCAAACAGCTCTATAATAGCGGTGAAATCATTCTCGTTCTTAAGCTCAGCTCCGCCGAGACGCTGCTCTATCATGTATTCCGTTAGATATTTGAAATAATAATAGAGATTATAATCTTTATAAACACGGATATTGCTGCCCATTCTGCTATCTATTACAAAGGTTTTATTTTCCCTGTAAAACTCGTACCTGTACACCGTTCCTCCATAGCTTCCATCAGGGTTATTCCAGCTATACGAGGCATAAAGTGTTTTTCCTGCTGTGTCGGTTATTAAGCTTTGCATTATGAACATTTCGTTCTCAATATATCTCGAATATGCCTCACCGCTTTCGTGAAGCTCGTATGAAATCCCCGTAGTTAAGCTTTTAAACGCTGTTTTTATGAGCTTGGTATATGGCACTGCATCATTTTCACCGATGAAACGTACTGATATATAATTTTGAAACTTATGTTTTAAACCCTTAGCTAAGGTGCTTGTAAGCATAAAGTTTTTCATGAACTCAAAAGCATACGAATCAGGTCGCATAATCGCAAGCTCCTCAGAGCCTGACATCATTCCAATTAATAAGACGAAATATTTGCTATAATCGGAAATAAGCTTTAAAATGCCGCTTTCAACCTTCATCGAAACATCATACTCGCTGTCGTGACGGATACCAGTTCTGAAGGATGTTATATAATGATTAGGCACACTTACAAAAAATGTCGATAGCTTTTCTGTTTTAACAGCCTCACTTTCGCTTTTGAATAACCCAGTCAGCTCATAGGTGGAGAAATAGTTATACTTATCACCGAGAACCTTTATAACCTTTTCCCTGTAGACATTCGATACCGCAAAGGGTATCAGGTAAGTAAATCCATACTGCTCATAACATATAAAATCGACGACATTTTTATTGTTATAGGTAAAGCGTATCACCTCTATATCAGCGGCGGTATTTTTATACTTGAATATTTTATAGGCCGAAACAAGACGACTATTTTCGAGTACAGCGATATTGAAGCTACGGTCACTTGTCTCATTATTATCAACCATGTTATTTAGTATTTTCTTCTTGTTAAAGGCAAAGCAAAGCTCGACTATATTTATATAATCGCCCTTTTTAGCCGTCAAATCCGAGAGATTATCCTTAATTTTTTCGTATCTTTCGGTACTCACCTTGATTACAATTTCAGTACCTGAAAAAATCGGTCGCTTTAAATTTAAGTCTTCTATTTTGAGGACTCCATCGTTATTATCTATCCTAAAGCTGATGTTATTCGAACGGAGCGACAGCCACTCAACATTGCCGAAAACGCTCTTGGCACCTACGCCGAATCGCCCCTCACGATTATTGTCGGTATTGTTTTTACCAAAGCTTAAATAATAGAGAAACTGCTCAAGTGAAAAACCTTTTTCATTATAAGCTATTGAGATTAAGCCGTTCTCCTTAAAATTAATAGCCAGCTTAATTTCCTTTGTGTCATAATAACAATCAAAAGCGTTTTGAATAAGTTCTCTGATGATACTTTCGACAGGATAATCATTTACACTAAGAAGTGTATTATAAGCAGTCCGTCCGATGAATATTTCATTAAAATAATTCTTAATTTCGCTGCTGTCAATCTCCCCATGACCAATAAGGTTTTCAAGATAATCTAAGGCAATATTAATCGATTTTCTATCCTTATTAGTCACTGCCTCGTAAAAATCACCTATCAGGCTGCTGGCAGATTTATATTTATAACCCTCCATTATATCACCCCTTTATTGAACAGGCGGGTAAACGATGAAAAGGAGTGCTTAATTCCCTTTTCGTATTTATAATACTTCCAATGGCTTTGTAAAAAAGCAAACTGCATAACATCTGGCAGATTATTAATTACATCATGAATGTAACCATATTCGGAATTATTTTCCACTAGAGTATTGGCTAGAAGCACCGCATTCTTAATTACATCTGCTATCTTTTCACCGTCTCTGCCTATTTCAGAGATATTCTTTACAAGAGAACTGTCTATACTAACAAGCTTTAATTCATCTTTTTCATAATGAACAGAATTATTTTTGAACTCATCAACTTTTTCCGTCAGTAAGCGGAGCAGAGTTACTTCATCGACATTTTTTTCCGCCACAATATCACCCACATCAAAAAGATTAACCAGCCTTTTTAATAAGCTACCTGTATATTCGCAGGTCCTCGCAGAAGTAGACAGATTTATTTTATCATCTATATTATAATCACGCTTAAAATGCGCCACAACATCAAACGCTGAGCCTATTTCCGCCGTATAAGAGCTAATAAATTTAAGGTTAAGAATAAGTGCCATTAAGTGTGAGGTAAGGTTCGGTATAGAAAACAAAACGCTGTGTGTCGGAATATCCTCTCGGAAGCAGTGATGCATATTAAGTAAAATCACATTCCTAAGCACACGTCCGTCAAAGCGATAATCGGTATCTGAAAAGAGATAAAACGTCGGTGTTACAGACATATTCGTGCCGCGTCTTGCGTATCTTTGCTGCAAGACAAGCGGGTTCTCAGGATATTCGTAGTTAAAGATATCGGTAATGCTTTTGACATGGAAAAAACGTGAGCCGATTTCGTCCATTGCGAGTAGAATTCGGCAGCAGGGCAAATCCTCTGTTCCGTATAAATCGAGGACATTCTCTGAACCGACATGATTATCCTTAATAATTTTTATTAATTTTCTATATTCTGGGAACATCGCCACAATGGCTTTATAAAGATATTTTAATGTCGGCTCATAGACACAGTACACCACCGCCGTCGCCGACTGCTTATTTAACGCCCAGCCTAGCTCGTTTAAAAATAACTGAAGCTTGTTATCAACAGCCATAAGCTGATAAAGATTTTCCTTCGTGTATTCACTTTTTAAGTAAATATGACGTAAATCAAGACTGTATTCTTCAAAAACATTTCCACCTAAGGTATAGGCACGAAGCCCTGAGCCTAGATAATCTATACGCTTAACGTCGTCACTATAATTTTTATCAATAGTATAGTTAAGCATTTTAACCTTATAATCTTCAAAAAGCTTATTATTTTTTAAATACGGGCTGTCTAAATTGAGCCCAACAATACCATAATCAAAGCTGTGCTTTTTCGCCTCCTCTGCTTCCTCCTTGTGATAAAGAAGATGCTCAAGTAATCCCTTGATACGCTCTGCGGTTTCATTATATTTTGAGGCTACCGGAACGCTGATTATGAGTTTTTTCGCCTTTGAGCTCATGTGATCGAGATAAAAGCTTACATCAATTCCGTTTATATCAAAATCTGCGTCAATTATCATTAAGTCCCAAACCATATTAATGTCGAGCATTTTCTTGCCCTCATCATTCTTTAGAACTTCTTTTAGATGCTCATTACTTATAATTAAAAATTCTGTTAAATTCTCTGAAAAAATCGCAGGTCTGTTTGGTCTCGGAGTAAACTCTTTAAATTCTATTCCAATATCCCAAAGTAGCGAGGCATACCAGCTTTGCAAGGAGTGCTTTGGACATACAATTAATATTTTAGGGGTAGGATTAGTGCTGTGAATAAGGGTATGAATTATACCGAGCTCTGCTATTTCGAGCAGTCCTGAGCCTAGCTGTTCAAGGACAACAGCATACCCGAATTTGTTAAGTCTCTCCGGCACCGATAAAACGTAAGAGCTTAAATCAATATCCGCACAGGTTATCCAACCAATGGAATTTTCGTACATAACACCCTACCCTTCTGTCATTCGTTTCTATATATTTATGCAACAACCGCACAACATAGATATTATACCATAGCCGCACATTTCAAGGCTTCTCACTACAACTCGCTTGTGCGACTATCTCAAAACCTAAAGGTTTTGAGTTACATAGATATTATACCCTATTTTTACTTGTTTGACAAGATAAATTTGACAATTTTACTGATTTATGTTATACTAGCTCTAGCTTATTAGAAAAGGTGTGAACAGTATTAAATAAATCTTTGATTTATTTAATACCCGTCATTTTTTAGTACTTAGTACTAAAAAATCTCCTCGAGAGGAAAGGAAATAAAAATGCGTAAATAATCTATTTTATACGGTATTTGCATGAACTGAATAACCGATTTATAGATTTATACGTATAGCTATGCCCATTTTTATATTTAATTCCCTCTATATGTATATCTATGTCTTCTCTCGGTTTTCCGGTTTAAAGAGAAGATTTTTTTATTTTTAGGAGGACATTTTTTATATGCTTCAAATTAATAACCTTACAGTTACCCTTACAAAGGATTTACGGAATATAATAGAAAGCTTCACCTTTACATTAAATAAAGGTGACCGTGCCGTTATAATAGGCGAGGAAGGCAACGGAAAATCTACGCTTTTAAAATTAATTTATGATGAAGGTTTAGTTTCCGATTACTGCGAATTTTCGGGCGAAATAGTAAAGAACAAGCTAAAGCTTGCTTATCTTGCACAAGAGCTTACTGGTGATATATTGAGCCAGACAGTATACGAGCATTTTTCGATAATTCCTAATTTTTGGGACTTAACCCCTGCCGAGCTTACGGAAATCGCCCGTCCCTTAAGTCTAAACCTTGATTTTTACTATTCCGAGCAGATAATTGGCACCTTGTCGGGTGGCGAACGTATTAAACTGCAGTTAATCTCCCTAATGCTAGGCATCCCCGATGTTCTGCTTCTCGACGAACCGTCAAACGACATCGATATCGAAACGCTGGAGTGGCTCGAAAGCTTTATTAATAACAGCACGGTTCCCGTATTATTTGTTTCGCATGACGAAACACTTATAGAGAACACAGCAAATTTAATTATACACATTGAGCAAATTCGACGTAAAACCGTCTCTAGAGTTACCGTTAAGCGTTCTAATTATAACGATTATATAAGCGAGCGGTTTAACGCCTTCGAGAAGCAGACACAAGTCTCGAAATCAGAGCATTCCGAATTCGAAAAGCAGCAGGACAGATTTCGTAAAATTTATCAGCAGGTCGAGCAGGCACAAAACAGTATTTCAAGGCAGGACCCCGCAGGCGGACGCTTACTCAAGAAAAAGATGAAAACGATGAAAGCACAGGAAAAGCGCTTCGACGATAAGGAAAAAGCACTTACAGAAATGCCCGACAGCGAGGAAGCCATTATGCCGAGTTTTAATTCGAGCGGCATCCCCTCGGGAAAGATGATACTTGAGCTTGAAATTCCCGAGCTTAAAATCGACGATAAACCGCTTTCCGAAAACATAAAGCTTATTATAAAGGGCAGCGAGAAAATTTGTATAATCGGAAAGAACGGAACAGGTAAAACCACACTGCTACGGGAAATATCAGCTTTGCTTCTTAACCGAACTGACATAAACGCCGCTTATATGCCGCAAAATTATTTCGACCTGCTTCCCACGGACAAAACACCAATAGAATACCTTGCTCCAGACGGAGTAAAAACCGATATTACCAAAGCTCGTACCTATCTAGGCAGCATGAAATATACAGCCGACGAAATGCTGCATAATATCGAGGATTTATCGGGCGGGCAAAAAGCAAAGCTGCTTTTCTTAAAAATGATACTCGATGGCGCTAATGTCCTTATTCTTGATGAGCCTACCAGAAACTTCAGCCCCTTATCAAATCCAGTTATACGAGGCATTTTAAAGGAATTTAACGGAGCCATTATCAGCGTTTCGCATGACCGTAAATATATCGCCGAGGTCTCGGACAAGGTTTATGTTTTAACTAAAAACGGACTTTTTTCTGAAAACAGGTATTAATACTTGCAAAAACCGCCGAAAAATAGTATAATGGAGAATGTATTTATTTCTACATGAAGAAAGGTGTATTTATCGATGTTTTTTGATAAGGAAATTGAAACTCTCTCCCGTGCCGATTTGGAAGCACTCCAGCTTGAGCGACTTAAAAATGTAGCCAAGCATTGCTATAATAACGTAAAAATGTATAAGGATAAGTTTGATAACATCGGCTTCAACCCTGACAAAATCAAGGTTTTATCCGATATTCAGTATATTCCGTACACCACCAAGGAGGATTTTAGAGACAATTATCCTTTCGGAATGTTTGCCGTTCCCCAAAGAGACGTTGTTCGTGTCCATGCCTCCTCAGGCACCACTGGAAAGCCTACTGTTGTCGGTTATACAAAGGCTGACCTTGATATGTGGAGCGACTGTATGGCAAGACTGATAACGGCTGCGGGAACCACTGCCGACGATATAGTTCAAGTTTCCTTCGGCTACGGCTTGTTTACGGGT
>JAVBPL010000149.1:0-5411 GCA_031549645.1 Ruminiclostridium sp.
AGTAAGTGAAATACTCAGTGCTAGGTCGTATTAAAATATAGTCGTCAATATTTCCAGTAATATTATACTGGCTCATAATTTCGGGATCTTGTATAGCTTCGGGTTGATAAAAGCCCTTTAGTAATGTCAATAAAAACGAAAAGGTGGTCACCGAATTATACGTAGCACCAAAAATTGAATCCTTTGAGTTCATCGGATAGAGCACGTCCCATGATTTAACCTCGTCCTTTGCCACACTCTTGTTCCACTGAAGAACGGTGTCTATGTTCCAGTTTATTTTATCGTTATCTTTGTATCCCGATAAGTAGGGGGCAGTGGGTATCATTACACTCCGTGTTTTTAATAGATGCTTTATCTGAACCTGCTGTATTCCGATATAGTTACTTCCATTTAGTCCGTAAGCGTTTATCTTTTGCCTTTCAATAAAGTAATTATGCTCGGGATAATAATTTTCGAGCAGGGTATTAAGCTCCCCCACCTTGCTGTCGTCACTTGAAACATCCCATGTATAACGGGAGCCATCGTAGGTTATGCCGATACCGTTTCTTATATACAGCGGCTGTGATACATCATCGTAGGTTACTAGGAGCACGGGAGCGGTTCCGGTTGAGGGATTAGTTATGGCAAGACTGCTTCTGCTGATATTGTTCGAGGGGAAATAGCCGCTGTCGTTTATGCCAGACATGTTATATTTTACATCGTCTACTGTGTTTAAAAACATTTCTTGTATAGAAAGGGCAACCTCCTCAAAATATGCAATTAAGTCAATCGTTTTTTCATTAGGCAGCATTTTATCTGCCACAGTAAACGAAAATGCGGCAATTAAAATCGCAGGAATGGCATTAAGATAGTATTTATGGAGCTTCGGGAGCCCGCCGAAAAATCTGGGTAGACCACGTTTTCTGGTCTCTGCGTAATTGTAATAATTCCCGCTCGCCCAGACAGTAAACAGCCCAAACAGCGAAAGAATAAGCGGCAGCAAAGCAGGGGTCATCGATGCAATTTCTGCACCAAACGCTGGTATCATAATCAGCATTGTGGTAATCAGAATACTTCCGATAAGTCTGCCGCGTGTAAAAACTGAAAAAATAAAGCAAATAAAAATTGAAACAAGGCAAAAGCCTGCAATCACCCCAGCCTTAAAGCTAGGAGATGGGTTTTCAAGGTGCGACACAGGCACCGATGCAAATCTTGAGGTATAGAGCAGACGGCTGTCGAGCCGTAAAAAGAAGAAGTCTAGCAGATACTTTAAATCAGCAAAAATTTTGTTTATATCGCCGTGTAATAAACACGCGCCAACTATAAGAAAGAGAGGTATAGCATATCTGTATCTGAGTAGAATAAAAAGCAGATTAAAGATAACAGTCCAAATTACACAGGTTTTGATTACAAGGCCCTCTTCGATAGGAATTTTATAAATTTGAACCATAAGACAGCAAACACCAACCGAAGCAAGGCATAGCAAGGCTATCCTTATGACCGTCAATAAAACAGTGAAAAAAAAGTTTTCTCGCTTGTTATCATTGATAATCAAAGGAATAAGGATATTCTTTTGTTTTTTATGTTTCTTTTTGCTCAAATTTTTTCTCCCGAAAATTATAATTGTGAAAGCGTTTTACCTATTTCGTCGGTATTAACAAGCTTCAACACTATCTGTGTTTCTGTTTCGAGGTATTCAAGATGGGAGGTATTATGGTGGGTTGTGTTAAATAAAATCAACACGACATTCTTTCTCTCCGTCATACCACTGCTTTCGAGATAAGCGAGAAACTCATCAGTAACCTTATTAGTAATCAGATATACCATTCGCTCGGAATTTATTTCGTTTCCCGAAACGAGGAGTAAATCCTCAAAGGACTTTTCAACAGGTTTTGAGGGCAGAAGTGCGAAAATATAGTATAACTGCCAATAGTCATTTCCGTCTGTGATTTCGTACATTTCATCAGCTTCTTTACCCTGCCAGCAGACAGTCGCACTATTTCCGTCGTCGGTGATTTTTTTGACCACTGCGAGTGCAGACTCGATGACAGCATCAGTCGCACCGAAATAATAATTCATATCTTTTTCGGTATTAATTACGGTAAAATCGCAGAATATTACCGAGTTATTATTAATCGTCTGCTCCATTTGTTTAATCACAAGCTCACCCTGCTTAGCTGTAAGCTTCCAGTGAACGTGCCGCAGATTATCACCCATACGATATTCACGAAACGAGGAGAAGGTGCTTGCGTTGAAGCTGTTGACGTTTCCCTGAACACCCTCGGACTCAGCTTCGTTTATGTCCCGTACTGAAGTCAGCTCAATCCTTTGGGGGAGTACGATTATGCTTATTCTATTCTTAATTTTTTTACGAAGCTTAAATAATTTAAAAAGGTCGAACAGCTCGTAGCTTTCAACCCCGATAGTATATTCGCCTCTGTAATCGGGTTTGAACGGCATTTCAATCCCTATTTCGCCAAGAGGCATTACATCAGTAAATATTACCTTTTCTGAAATATCCCTTGACTCCTCGCCGTAAAATCTGCCTGTAATTTTAATAGGTGTCAGCGGGAGAATAAAGTAATTCTTGATTTTTAAGCTTATTACGCAGTCCTGCTTTTTTTCGGTTACTAATTCTTTAGGCTCCTGTGTTATTTTAATACAAAAGAAGTTTATCAAGAGAAGCAGAAAGCTGAAAACAGGCACGAGTATCATTATTAGAAGCAGTATAGGCATAAGTCTGCTACTGTAGCTGAAACAAAGAACTCCAGCTATCAGAACTAGAATAGAATAAAAAATTCTAAATTCCTTAATTATACTCACACCCTTTCTGCTTTATTTAACCATGACGGTACTATTCTGCGGTTCTCCTATGCGGGGCATTTGTGTTCTTCGCAACATCACGAAGAACCGATATTGCGGTGGTTTTGCGAACCTTGGCTTCCTGAGTAAGCTGAATACGATGCTCAAGCACAAATGGTGTCATTTTAAGAACATCTTCAGGCACAACATAAGCTCGTCCCGAAAGAAAAGCACACGCTTGTGACGCACGCATTAGAAGCAGACTGGCACGGGGGCTTGCACCAAGAGATACAGCCTTATGACTGCGGGTACCAGAAACCAGCTCAACTATATATTTATAAACTGTGGGTTCAATATTCACATTTCTTACTGTTTCAATGCAGGCGAGGATTTCCTCTCTTGTACAGATAGGCTCAATGCTTTTAATCGGGTCACCTGTCTGCCTGTTTGATATGATGTTCATTTCCTGCTCTACTGTGGGATAGCCGATCGAAATTTTCATTAAAAATCTATCCATCTGCGCTTCGGGTAGAGGGTAGGTTCCGACATAGCCGAGTTCGTTTTGTGTAGCTATAACCATGAAGGGCTGAGGGATACGATAGGTTGTTCCGTCAACCGATACTGTTTGCTCCTCCATTGCTTCGAGGAGTGCAGACTGCGTTTTGGGAGAGGTTCTGTTGATTTCGTCCGCTAAGAAGATATTGCACATTACGAGACCTGGACGATATTCAAAATCGTTAGTCTGCTTATTAAAAATAGAAAAACCTGTAATATCAGATGCCATGACGTCGGGGGTAAACTGTGCTCGTTTACAGAGAAGCCCTGTTGCCTTGCCGAGAGCTGTCGCGAGCGTGGTTTTACCCACACCCGGAACGTCCTCTATAAGTACATGACCGCCCGAAAGCAGTGCTATCATCATCATTTTCACTATATCACGCTTACCGACAATTACCTTTTCAACTTCATCGATAATTCGCTTGGATTTTATATAAAATTCCTCGGCTGTATAACTTTTCATTTATAATTCCTTTTCCTCTCGATACCCTAATATTTACTTTAAAGTAAATACGATAATAAAATTATAACATTTTACATATATAAATTCAAGCTTTAATTAAAATTGTAATAATTTGTAATTTATTATGTGTTAGATTTTGTCCCTATGTCCTTTTAAAATCGGGGAGAGCGGCTTATAAATAAAAAATGTAATTATTACTGAGCTTAAGGCTTTTAAAAAGGTAAAGGGCATATTAAACCAGATAAGCGCATCCCAAAGCGAGCTGACGGAGGAATTTATAGCCTGATATGCACCTAAAATTCTATCCATAGGCCAGTTCAGAACTGCCCCGTATAACGGGTAAATAAGAAAATAGTTTGAAAACACGCTGATTATTGCCATTGATAAGGCACCGATTAGAGCGGCTATAACAGCGCCCTTACGAGTCTTGTTATACTTATAAACCAAGCCTAACGGTAAAACAAAAGCACAGCCTAAAATAAAGTTCGACAAATCGCCTACACCAAAGGTCGATGTAAACATCAGATTTATCAGGTTTTTAATAAGGCAAACGGCGATACCGCTTAAAGGTCCGAAGGCAAATGTGGCGATAACTGCGGGTAACTCAGAGAAATCGAATTTAATAAAGCTTGGCATCAGGGGGACATTGAAGTTGAGGAATGCGAGTACAGCTGCCACTGCTGCAAGCATAGCGGTAGTGGTAAGCTTACGGATTTGAAGTGAGTTTTTCATTTGATTATTTTCCTTTCATTCTTCTGCGTCCGTGAAAATAATAAAGCCCCGATAATAAAATCGGGGCTTTATACATGTAAAAAACCAGGCATAATGCCTGTTATTCACTGCATTGTTTCTTTCATCCGGACTTTAACCGTCGGTTTCGGAATTTCACCAAATCAGTCATTCGGAAAACCGAATGAGTCGCGGACTATACCGCCGGTGGGGACTTACACCCCGCCCACGAAACGCAATTTGTTTCTGTTTTTTGTTAAATTTTTACGCCTGGGGAGCGTCAACAGGGCAAACACCTGCGCATGCGCCACAGTCTATGCACTTGTCTGCGTCGATGATGTACTTGCCATCACCCTCGGATATAGCGTCTGTTGGGCAATCGCCAGCACAAGCGCCACAAGCGATGCAGTCGTCGTTAATTGTATAAGCCATTCTAATGTACCTCCTATTTTATTTAATTCATTATAACATCATTGACTTAAAAAATCAATACTAATCTTGAAGATTTTTAAGAGCCGCCAGCTCATCCTTGTTAATTCGTATCTGAGCATCCTTTATAATCTTTACATCGTCTCTTTTTACGGGGATTGCAGGTCCTTCCTTGTTTTTATCAAGCTTTACCTTAAGTGCGCCTGTGAGTATATTTGAGTCCTCAACGACACCTCTGCCCTCTGCGGTTTCGACATAAGCACCGACCTTAGGGGAAATTTTAAGCAGCTCCTCGTAGCAGTCCTGCTCGTATTTGAGGCAGCACATGAGTCTGCCGCAGGAGCCTGAAATTTTAGTAGGATTAAGGGACAAAGACTGCTCCTTTGCCATTTTTATTGAAACAGGCTGAAACTCTCCTAAAAATTTTGAACAGCATAAATTTCTGCCGCATATT
>JAVBPL010000003.1:0-28382 GCA_031549645.1 Ruminiclostridium sp.
AAAAGAGGGTTATCAGGTTATGGCATTAGCGTATGTAAGGCTCGCTGAGGACCAGCTTATACCTGAGGTAATTCACGACTTAAAATTTAATTTTGCAGGGCTGCTCGCCTTTACAAACCAAACCAGAGACTCAATCCCCGATGCCGTTAGAGGCTGCTATCGCTCAGGTGTTAAGATGATAATGACCACGGGTGACAGCCCCGATACCGCAAAAGCTATCGGCGAAAAAATTGGACTGAAAAGCATCAAAATAATGACGGGCGACGAGCTGAAAGAAATCACACAATCAGGACAAACGCCCGATATTACAAGCATAAATGTATTTGCGAAAACATCACCAGAGCAGAGACTCGATATTATTAAGCTGCTTAAAGAAAATGGCGAAATCGTCGCAACGACTGGAGACGGACCGTCAGACGTGGATATGTTGCTCGAAGCCGATATCGGTATAACCCGTTCGCTTAGTACAACTGGAGCGGCACAGGAAGCCTGCGACTTAATTATGAGCGATGAAAATTTCAACGCAGTAGTTGAGGCGATAAAAGAATCACGTCAAACCCACCGTAATATCAAAGCTGCTGTTTCGCTTTCTATATCATCAACGATAGTTTTCGTTTTATTCTCGGCTTTAAACCTAATTCTAGGTGAAGCACCTGTATTAAACATAGTTCTGCTTTCGTTGCTTTCGATTGTGATAATTCCAGCTATTATGCTTATTTATGCGTCGAATTCATCTGATATGAAGCTTAGCTTCCGAGCGTCGGGCTTTATCGGACGAGGTGATATTGACAACAAATTCTTCCTCTCGGCGATTTTAAAAGGGCTTGCCCTTTTTGTAGCAACGCTTTTCTTGTATTTTCTCTTGCCCGAAGCCGACAATGCCACTAAGAGTGCCTGCCTTGTTTCAACAGTGACCGCAGGACTTATAACTATGGCGTGGGTGAATTTATCGGTCCATGTTCCAGCGTACAAGAGCATATTCTTAAAGAACAGCAATTCAGGTGTAATAAGCGGACTTATTCTGCTATTTTTGATGTTAATTATATATGTACCCTTTGTTAACAGCCTTTTTGGTCTTTCGGGTATTAACCTACTGATTTTCTTATTATCGGTAGTGCTTGGTATATTATCACAGATTGGCTTCGATTTTGCTAAAAAAAATAATAAATAGGCGGATTTTTCAAGATGCTAAAAAAATTACTTGCATTTATATATGGCTTGATTTTTGGAATTGCGAATATTATTCCTGGTGTCAGCGGCGGCACAATGATGGTGGTTTTCGGCTGCTATGATATAGTTTGCGATGCTATGGCACTGGACTTCAAGTCGATTAAGAAAAACCTGCCCTTTCTCATTCCCTTTGCTATTGGCGCTGCGGGCGGTATCGTGGGATTTTCGTTTGTTGCGACTTATATGATTGATAACTTTCCTGTGGCTTCGTATTTATTCTTTATCGGCCTGATACTGGGCAGTATTCCAACGGTTTACCGTACTGCAACGAAGTATGAAAAGCTAAGCGGTGCCTCAATCGCTCCCTTTATACTGGCATTTGCCGCAGTAATCGGTTTGGGTATACTTCAAAACGACAGCACCTCGGATTATATAATTAAGCAAAGCCCCTCTGCTGAGAACGCAGGAATTACCGTGGTTACGCTCAAAAACACCTCGAAGCAGACTGTTTCCGAATGGGTTATCGAATTTGACGAAGGCAGTGTAAGTGCTGTCGGCGGAGCCAGTATGTTCTACAATGCAGGCACATTTGATAAAGTATTGTCAATATTCACGGGCGAGCAAAACGAGAAGCCTAATGCCTTTACCGCTGAAGATAACGGCACAGAAAATTACAAGGAAATTGCTCCCGACCAGGTAATAACCTTTACATATAAATCCAGTCAAGGCGCAAGGCTTGTGCTTGAGCCGCAGCTGTCGTATAAGGTTACGGGCGGACTTTTATTGAATATTCTGCTTGGTGGATTTATAGCCGCTGTTGCGATGATTATTCCAGGTGTGTCAGGCTCCTTTGTGATGGTGCTTTTCGGAATTTATGCGACAATACTTTCAGCAATCAAAAATATTAATATACTTATTCTTCTTCCTGCCGCAATTGGAATTCTTGCAGGAATTATACTTGGAGCAAAGCTTATAAAGTGGCTTCTTTCAAACCACCGAATGACTGTTTACTCGGCCATTCTCGGACTTATGATAGGCTCGGTATTTATTATTTTCCCGAAAAACATTGTTTTTGGACAGGAGCTGATTATAGGTATCGCAGTGCTTGTTTTAGGTGCGGCGATTTCTTTAACAGTCAGCATGGAAAAAAAGTCAAACGAGGAGCTCAAAAGCACGGATAAAAATTTATAAGGAGGCGATTTATATGTCTACCAGCCACATCTTTTTTAATACAAACTCGAGCAAAACCTTTATACCTGAGGATAACGCAGTTCGATTATTTGACACGGGCTTTTCGAAGAGCATGGTGCTCAAATACCTGTCGGTGTATGCGCAAATAGAGGACTCTGACATCAATGTACCGTTAATGCGTAAATTCTTCAAGGCAGCAGAGGGCGGCTGGGCTATCCTACAACAGAACATTCAAGGCTTATCCCTCCACGAGGTATTCTGCACCCAGCTTGAGGAGCCTGTAAATCTAGTCAATCGCCTTATTGATACCCAGCTTCGGATAAACGAGAAGGTTATAAGCGACCTTTGTCCCATAAACGACAAGCTGGCTTTTCAGATAAAAGAACTGGATTTTTCCGATGAAAAAAAAGAGGAGCTAAATGAGCTCCTTTCCGAAATGCCAAGAGGCAATACCCTTATAAACGGCAATCTCGGTTTACATAATATCGTGACTTCCGTTGACGACCGTGCATATGTTCTTGACTGGTCGGAAATGACCTGCGGCGTACCCGAGGCTGAATGTGCCAACACCTATCTGCTCCTTGCCTGCGGTTCTACCGAAATCGCCGAGCAGTATCTTAAAATCTACTCAAAGCGTACAGGTGCATCAGTAGAAGCAATGCGCAAATGGATACCGCTTATGGGTGTAAATCAGCTTCACATCGGTGTAATGAGTGAACTTCACCGTGAAATGATTTTACCGTGGCTTGATTTATACAGAGGTTAGGGGAGTTTGGTCAGTTAAAGATGAGAAAAAGTCACGGTTAAACTGTACCTTATCGTCACCTGGCTTTATTTCACCCGCCTTGTCGTTATAAATTTCCGCAATCCTTATCTCTCCCAAACGGTAATAACACACGCATAGCTGAAGATAAGGAATATAATCCTGATAATCCTTTTTAATAAATGCGCCGTTTTTACCGTCACTCGCCCCTGTTATTGCGAGGCTGTACCAGAATACCGCTTCCTTGTATTCCTCCCTGTCGAAAAAGTGCTTTCCGATATTACAGCAAATTTCTGCACGGGGTATTCCATATTTAAGGCTGTCAAACAAAGCTGACAGTCCTTTTTTATTGTCTCCGAGGGCATAATGGCAGTAGGAAAGAAACAGACAGGCTTCGATATTATTTTCCATCCAGCCCTTTTCGTCCTTTAGAAACTTACCAAATATTTTTACAGCATCGGCATACATATTGTTGTAATAAAGCTCCCTTCCGTAATAAAACTGCTCACGGGGCTTCAGCCGCTTTCCCGTAAGTAATTGATTTTGGTATATTCTTAGATTTCGGCTCGGTTCCGAGACCTTAAGCTTTTTATGTGTTACAGCAACATCGCTGTATATTATGTTCCCTGCTGGAACGATTACCTCATGAACGGCACCCTCAAAACGAAAGCAAGGCAAATTTTTGACAACTCTTTCTCTATAATAAAAGAAATTTGGGTTGCCGCTCTCGTCAAAATCCACATTATACTTCATCATAACTACATCGACTGTTTCGTCAAGACCCTCTTTTAATTTTAGAAACCCTATTCGGTCATAATCGATAAGCACATCATCTGCGTCAAGCCAAGCTGTATACTCCATCACTGCTTTTGAAAAGGAAAAATTACGAGCCGCTGAAAAATCCTCTGACCACTCATAATCAAAGACCTTGTCGGTGAAGCCCAGAGCGATTTCCTTAGTCCTATCGGTTGAACCAGTATCTACTATTATAATCTCATCGAAAATCCCCTCCACGGACTTAAGGCACCTTTCAAGCACCTCCTCCTCGTTTTTTACAATCATGCATAAGCTTATTTTAACCATACCACATTCTCCCCTCGCTTCTTTTTATATATTATATGAAGAAAAAGCGTGCGGAATGAATGTAACACATTAATCCTTATCTGCATATACTCAGTAAGCGAGCTTTATCATTTATTATTTAAGAGGGGGTTAATATGGCATATTCAGTTTTAGATAACAACATACTTGCAAGTTGCAACCGAGGTCAAAATAATTGCTGCAATAGAAGCTGCTGTAGAGGTGCGACAGGACCGACTGGACCAACAGGACCCGCGGGTGGTCCAACAGGTCCAGCAGGACCGACAGGTGCTACTGGACCGACTGGCGCTACTGGTGCAACAGGCATAACAGGCATAACAGGACCAACGGGACCGACTGGTGTCGGTGCTCAAGGAAACACTGGTCCTACGGGAGCAACGGGGGTTACAGGACCGACTGGAGCTACTGGTGCAGGTGTTCCAGGCGCAACGGGAGCTACTGGACCAACAGGTACGACAGGCATAACAGGACCGAGTGGTCCAACAGGACCTACTGGACCGACTGGTGTCGGTGCTCAAGGAAACACTGGTCCGACAGGACCTACAGGGCCGAGCGGACCAACAGGACCTACTGGACCGACTGGTACAGGTGCACAAGGTAATACAGGTCCAACAGGACCAACAGGACCGAGCGGACCAACAGGACCTAGTGGACCAACAGGACCGAGTGGACCAACAGGACCGAGTGGACCAACGGGACCAAGTGGACCAACAGGACCGAGTGGACCAACAGGACCAAGTGGACCAACTGGACCAAGTGGACCAACTGGACCGACTGGAGCCACAGGTGTGGGAGTTACATCAACCAGCATGGCTGCATTTAATTCAGCTTCGGCATCATTTATACTCCTTGCGACAGGAGTACCGATACCGCTGCCGACACATCCCATACTAGACGGCTTTACGGCAAATGCAGCTAATACGGTTTTTACTGTCCCAGCGGCAGGTAATTATTATATATCGTATCAAATAAATATCACATTAGCTCTTTTAATGTCCACAAGCGTCGTTCTTAACGGCACATCTCAGATTAACGGCTTAACCTTGTCTCCCATTGCAGGGCTTAACAGCTTTTCGTGCGAAACCATTATACCGCTTGCGGCTGGTGATACTCTCCAGCTTACGATATATGGACTTATAGGTCTTGCGGTGCTGCAAAGCGGAGTAGGTGCCTATATGAATGTCATTAGAATATCCTAATATAGAAAAATCGCTCTAAGCCGAAAGACTTAGAGCGATTTATTATTATTTAGTTTGCTTGATTATCAAGTGCTAACTTTTCACGGTATGGCTGTAGAAGTGACTCAACCGACTCAAAATAAATTTCACGAAGCTGGGTGTAGGAAGAGCCTAAGAATATCGGTCCGTTTAAAAGACTTCCGTTTTCGCCTGAGTTATTATCAAACATATCTGTAAGCGTAGTTCCGAAGCCATAAACATCGTCGAAAATGAGATTAAATTTAGAGAAGTCCTTCATATCCTGAAGAATATCGTACTGCTGCTCAGTGTATGTAACCTTGAAACGGACTTTACGCTCAGTGCCGCAATCAGGACAAGTTGTCATATTCTTTTCGTCCTCTGTAAACACGTGCGAGCACTCCTTAACGCTGCATTTAGGATAATATATGGGGCTAGTATCGAGTGCGCTTTCCTTAGCCTTTGCCATGTTTTCGGGGTCAACCTCGTCTGCTCTGCCGCAGATAATCCAGTCAATTGCACCCTTTATATTCTGTGCTCCGCTGGGAACCATATATCCGTATGTATCGTAAGCAATTGTATAAGTATCAGAGTTCGGGTCTCTAGGGAACGGGAGAACGCCTAAATCGTTGTCAATTCCCTGTCTTGTGAGTGCCTGCTGTGCTGCGCCGTAGGTCCATGTAGGCTCCATACCGAGGAATAAAAGCTTTCCATCAAGGAATGCAGACTCAGGCGCAACATATCCCTCACCAACCAGGCTCTGCTTGAATAAATCCTCAAGGAAATCCATACAACGCTGAATATCAGGATTTTTAAGATTATTAACTATTGTGCCGTCCTCTTTTACGTCGATTACCTTAACTCCTGTTGTAGCTGTAAAACTCATGCCGCCGACACCTGTGTAACCGACATATTCCTCGCCGAGGTTACACCATTTTACAAGTAAATCCTTGAATGCATTCCAGTCCCATTTACCCTCAAGGTATAAATCCATGGGGTCTGGAATTCCCTCGTATTCGAGAGCTTCTTTATTATAATTGAGTGCAAAGCTTGTGCTTATTCTCTGTGGGTAGTAGTAGTGCTTGCCTGCATATTCGAAACGCTCGATTGCAGTTAAAACGCCTTCCCATATCGGGTCATTCATATCGATGTATGTATCGAGAGGGGTGTAAAGATTTTTTGAAATGCCGTGAGGGAAGCTCATCCACTCATATCTTACAACATCAGGTGATAAATCCGAGCTTACACGGGTAGCTAGTGCCTCAAAATATTCCGCACCGCTTCCGCATATTTCTGACTCTATATCACCGTCATATTTTTCTTTAAATGATGCTGCTTGGTCAGGCTGGTCGTTCTCTAAGTCATAATAACCCAACCACTTAATTGTGCCGGTAGGCTGATTTGCGTCAATTTCCTTAACCTCAGCTTCGGAAAAATCGGGAACCTCTGTGCGTTCTGTTGTGACAGCCGCATCTCCCTCAGTCTTTTCTCCGCCGCTCTCCTTAGTGTCTCCTGCGCCGTCGCCACAAGCAGTTAATCCTAGCATCAAAGCTGCAACTAACGTAATGGACAGAAGCCTGCTTCTAAATTTTTTCATGTTAATTCCTTTCTGAATTTACGTTTATCTATTTCTATGTAACCGATTACATTCCATTATTATTCTATCATAATTAGTATTTATCGTCAATAGGCATTGTTCATATTTAATATTTTTAAAATAGTGCAATTTACACAAAGTAAACACATTTTATTCCATAAAAATTCAAAATAATTATCGCAAATACCTCTTGACAAAGGATAACAAAAGTGATAAACTACAATTAGCACTCAAGATGTTAGAGTGCTAACACTCAAAAAACAAGAGTGCTAATAAAAATAATAAAACTTTACTTTCGATATGTGAGGTGAGGCGTTGGAACGAATGTATAAGGTACTCGAAATTATAGTCGACGAGTATATCCGAAGCGGTGAGCCGATAGGTTCAAAGGCTATACAGGAGAAGCTTGATTTTACAGTTTCAAGCGCCACAATTAGAAACGATATGGCTTCCCTCGAAGCCGCAGGTTATCTTGAGTCGCCGCACACCTCGGCAGGCAGAGTTCCAACAATAAAGGGCTACAAGCTTTATATCGAGCGAATGTCGTCAGGTGGCAAGGATAACTTAAACGACGAAGAGAAAGAACGGATTGACGACTTCTTTTCGGCACTGGGTGATGAGCCTGACGAGGTTATAATCGAAAACGCCTCTCGTGCGCTTGCCGACATAACCAAATGTGCAATCGTTTCATCTAACATGACAAATCGGTTTTCTGTTATCACAAAGGTTGAGATAATCCCGACGGGTAAACGAATGTACGTTCTTTTACTTATAACCTCAAGTGGTAATATTAAGAACAGGGTTTGCCGATTATCCTTTGATTTATCGAACGAGCAGATGGAATTTTTTACCCAATTTGTAAACGAAAACCTTGAGGGTTTTAATGAGGAGGACGTTTCTGAAGAATATCTGAGTAAGCTTTCACTAGCACTCGGAAATTATATGATGACACTCTCCCCCCTGCTCAATGCCGTTGCTGAACTCTCAAAGGAGCTGCACGAAAACCAAATTTTACTCGAGGGTGAGACAAATCTGCTGACTTATGAAGAGCTTGAAAAGAATGCGATTATTACGCTTCTTGAAACCAAGAATGAATTTACCGAGCTGTTAGATACCGCCTTTTCGGGTATAAATGTTATGTTCGGCGATGAGGGTGACACCTTTGTGGTTCAGAATTCGAGCATGATTACTGGCACCTTCAATAAAGGCGATCGCCCCGCAGGCAGCTTCGGTGTAATAGGACCAATGCGGCTTAATTACAAAAAAATAATACCATATATAGAATATTTTACCGGCAAGGTCACAAGTATACTGTCACAAGACACCGACGAAGCCGATTATTCCTACGAACAAGAAAGAGAGGCAAAGAAAATTGGCAAAAAAGACGACGAAAGATGACTTAAATGACATCGAAAAAGAAAAAGAAAAAGAAGAAAGCACAAATGAAATCATCGACGAGGAAATAAAGGACCCAAAGGACATCGAAATCGCAAAGCTTAAGGACCAAATGCTAAGGCAACTTGCGGAATACGACAACTACCGCAAGAGAACCGCAAAGGAACGTCTCGAAATTACCGCCGACACTATTTCAAAGACGGTAACAGAATTTCTGCCCGTAATTGATAATCTCGAAAGAGCGTTAAATCACACCTGCACCGACGAAAATTTTAAAAAGGGTGTAGAAATGATTTACGAAAGCTTCATCGAGACATTAGGTAAGCTTGGCGTAGAGACAATTGAGACGGACGGCAAGGAATTTAATCCTAGTCTGCATCAGGCAGTACAGCAGGTAGAAAGCGACGAAATGGAAAGCGGGCTGGTTTTTGAAACCTTCCAAAAAGGTTACAAAATAGGTGAGAAGATAATACGCTTTGCAATGGTAGCTGTGGTAAACTAATCATTAATTATCAATCATTAAAACAAATCTAAATTTGAACAAAAGAAACAGGAGGAACTAACAATGGGCAAAATCATAGGAATTGACTTAGGAACAACAAACTCGTGCGTTTCTGTTATAGAGGGCGGCGAAGCTACCGTTATCACAAACAGCGAGGGCGCACGCACCACACCTTCAGTTGTGGCATTTACAAAGGACGGAGAACGTCTTATTGGACAGCTCGCAAAGAACCAATCGGTTACAAACCCCGACAAAACAGTAATGTCAATCAAGCGTCACATGGGTTCAGACCACAAGGTAGACATTGATGGCAAGAAGTACACACCTCAGGAAATATCAGCAATGATACTTCAAAAGCTGAAGGCTGACGCTGAAAGCTATCTCGGACAGAAGGTAACAGATGCTGTTATCACAGTACCCGCATATTTTACCGACTCACAGAGACAGGCAACTAAGGATGCTGGTCAAATCGCAGGACTTAACGTTTCCCGTATCATAAACGAGCCGACAGCCGCAGCACTTGCGTATGGAATTGACAAGGAAAATGAACAGAAAATCGTAGTTTATGACCTTGGCGGCGGTACCTTCGACGTATCTATCATCGAGATAGGCGACGGAGTACAGGAGGTTCTGGCTACTGCTGGTAACAACAATTTAGGCGGCGACGACTTCGACCAGAGAGTAATGGATTACCTAGTTACAGAGTTTAAGAAAACAGACGGCACCGATTTGTCGAAGGATAAGTTCGCATTACAGCGTCTTAAGGACGAAGCTGAAAAGGCAAAGATTGCCCTCTCGAACTCCGCTTCCGTAAACGTAAATATCCCTTATATCACCGCTGATGCTTCGGGTCCCAAGCACATGAACATCACCCTCACAAGAGCTAAGTTTAACGAGCTTACAGCTGACCTTGTTGAAGCGACTATGGGACCGCTTCGTCAGGCGATGTCCGACTCAGGGCTTAAGGTAAGCGAAATAGATAAAATTCTTCTTGTGGGTGGTTCAACCCGTATCCCCGCTGTACAGGATGCCGTTAAGAGCTTCCTCGGCAAGGATCCCTTCAAGGGCATTAACCCCGACGAATGTGTTGCTATGGGTGCAGCTATTCAAGGTGGTGTGCTTAACAAAGAGGTTACAGGACTTCTTCTCCTCGACGTTGCTCCGCTTTCTCTCGGTATCGAAACCGCTGGCGGTGTTTGCACCCGTATGATTGAGCGTAACACAACTATTCCGACAAAGAAATCGCAGATTTTCTCCACCTATTCAGACAATCAGCCCAGCGTTGATATTAATATTCTTCAGGGTGAGCGTGACTTCGCGAAGGATAACAAGTCGCTCGGTCTGTTCAGACTCGACGGTATCGCTCCTGCACCCCGTGGAATTCCTCAAATCGAGGTAACCTTCGACATCGATGCAAACGGTATCGTAAATGTAACCGCCAAGGATTTAGGCACAGGTAAATCTCAGAACATCTCAATCACAGCTTCAACTAACATGAGCAAAGACGATATTGACAAGGCTGTTAAGGAAGCTGAAGCCTTTGCAGACGAGGACAAGAAGCGCAAGGAAGAGGTTGAGCTCCGTAATGAAGCCGACCAGATGGTATATCAGATTGAAAAGTCAATGGCTGATTTCGGCGAAAAAATCACAGAGGACGACAAATCTAAGGTAAACCCCAAGCTCGATGCCTTAAAGGAAGCCATCAAGGGTACCGACCTCGATGCAATCAAGAATGCTAAAGAGGATTTACAGAAAACCTTCTATGATATTGCGGGTAGAATTTACCAGGCAGAAGGTGCCGCTGCACAGCAGGCTGATGTTTCGGGCGACGGAACAAACGCTGGTGCTAATGTTGATGACAATGTTGTAGATGCTGATTTTAAAGAATAAACGACCTTAAGGTAAAATAACTTTATTGTGTAGATATAATAAATTATAAATTAGGGTTGCTGGCTATGCCAGCAACCTAACCCCCCTTATAAGGAGAAACTTATGGCAGATAAGAGAGATTATTATGAAGTGCTAGGCTTACAAAAGGGAGCAAGTGAAGATGAAATTAAGAAGGCTTACCGTAAGCTGGCAAAGCAGTATCACCCCGACTTAAATCACGATAATCCCGATGCCGAAGCAAAGTTCAAGGAAGTAAACGAAGCAAATGACGTTTTATCCGACCCGTCAAAGAGACAGCGATATGACCAGTTCGGTCATGCGGGAATTGACCCGAGCTATGGCGGCGGAGGCGGTGGCGGCTTCGGAGGCTTTAGCGGCTTTGGTATGGGTGACGGAATTGATCTAGGTGATATTTTTGACTCAATATTTGGTGGCGGCGGTGCAACGAGAGGTTCAAGCCCGAACGGCCCCCGTCGTGGCTCTGACATTGCCGTAAGCCTTGATATAAGCTTTATGGAAGCGTGTAAGGGCGTAACGCACGATATTGAGGTTAACCGCTCCGAGACCTGCGACACCTGTAACGGCAACGGAGCAAAGCCTGGTACTTCTCCAAAAACCTGCCCTGAATGTAACGGACAGGGTAAAATTCGTGTTCAGCAACGGACCTTCCTCGGTGCTATGCAAACCACTCAAACCTGCTCACATTGTCAGGGAAAGGGCAAGATAATCGAAACACCTTGTACCACCTGTAATGGTGCTGGTAGAAATACAAAACGTAAAAAAGTCAGCGTAAATGTCCCTGCGGGAATTGACGACGGTCAGACACTTTCTGTCAGAGGCGAGGGCAACTCTGGAGCAAACGGCGGAGGCAAGGGCGACCTTAACGTCCGTATCAGCGTCAGAAAAGACCCGTTATTTGAACGCAGAGGCTTTGATATACACTGCGATATCCCGATTACTTATACACAAGCCGTGCTTGGTGCCGAAATCGAGGTGCCAACTATCGACGGTAATGTTAAATTCAGCATACCCGAGGGTACACAGCCCGAAACAGTTTTCAGACTGCGCGGCAAGGGTGTAAAACGTCTCCAGCGTGACGGCAGAGGCGACCAAATGGTTAAGGTTACCCTTGAAGTACCGAAGCATCTCACGAAGCAGCAAAAGGAGCTTATCGAAAAGCTCGATGAAAGCTTCACAGATAAAAATTACGAAAAGCGAGGCAAGTTCTCCGACCGACTTAAAAAATTCGGCGAAGATTTGAAAAAAGGCTTAGGGGTATAGAATATTTAAAGGTTGAAATTCGTTTGAATTTCAACCTTTTTACAATGAAACGAGGCCAAACCAAATTGGTTTGTCCTCGTTTTTATTATTTAGTCTTTATGAGCCAGGTATAAGCAACATCAAGCGCTTCATATAAGCCGTTTCTGTCGTTTGTTTTCACAAAGGGATTTACATTCGGGTCGTCTGCCGTGAGTGACAGTATCACCTTAACCTTATCTGCTACCTCTAAATCCTTTACCTTATGCGTGGACATAATGCTTATCATGCAAACATATTCATCTGTCATATTCCCATAATATAGCTCTCTACCCTTCCTTACAAGCGGATACCCCTTGTAAGTAAAAAATGCATCTGCCATCCTTACCATCCTCTCCTTTAGTTACTTACCACGAAATGATTATGCTGCCGTTATTGTAATATGACTCAATATTTTGAACAAGTCTTGTTACATAGTTTTCCTTGCAGGTATACAGCGGCTCTCCATTCAGGCAAATAATCAGCTTTCTGTCATCTGTTTTATAAAATTCAACAACGTCATCAGTATAGGCGCTATCTCTGAATTTATACGAAATTCTTGCTACAGGCTCAGCACCATCGGCAATCGGACCACCAGTATAGAGATTGTCCGCCATTGCACTGATTAGGTACTGATAAAGCAGCTTGAAATTATCCTCATTTGGGGTAGGAGTGCCGTTTACGCTGAACACATGCGCAGTCGCATCTCCCTCTATCGCCATATCAAGGTCATAATCACCCGCCTCAACATAGACATTCGATACCGAGTAAATCGCAGGCAGTAAAAACAGTCTCGACATTACTGCCTCATAGTCGATATTAAGCCATGGTATGCTCGAAGGGCTGAATATATACAGCACATCGGGAAGCTCGCTGAACGTGCCGTAGTAGCCCTTAATTGTAGAGCTTGTTGTGCCGTCCTCATTTATAACCTCGTCGACAACCGGTAGACCCAAGGTTAAGGTATAATGCTGTCTTACAACCTGCATATCAACGACTAAGGTCGGATTATCTAGTCCCGTTAAGGCGTAATCGCTTTCCTCCATTCCGTACCATACGGCTTCAGAAGCGGTTAAGCCATACATTCCGTAAATTAATGTCTCGCCGTTTGTGGCATCTAGCTCAACCTTTACGGGCTGGGTAAATCTGTGGGTATTGAAACCCTTAACTATCTCATCTTCTGATATGACAGGCATCGCCTCGATTATGATAGGCTCCTCACCCTGTTTTGTAATCGTAATCTTATCAATAGACGGCACAGTATCATCATAAGCGGGCATAACCTGCGTAGTGATGTAGCTGTACTGCGACTTTAGCATTGCCGCTATATAATAGGTGTTAATGATGCATACCATATTACTGTCTTTTTTGCGCACATAGGTGGTATTAGTTACTGGCGACTCATTTCCGACATAAAGCGTATCGGTGGTGCCGTCGCTTAAGGTAACGGTGACTTCTGAAACAGGATTTGCCAGACCATACTTTTCGAGGTCTGATGCATTATCTTCTACAAGCTGCTTCCCCTTAAGCCCCGCCAGATAGTCAACCGCTTTTTTCATAGCGGCGCTGTCCTGCGGTGCGGTTGAAATGCTCTTTATTTCATAAGTACTGTCACCTTCAGTTGGTGTTACGTCTATTGTATAAGTGCCATCGCCGTTTTTAACAGTTACACTGCTAATTTCATCGCTTGTAAACGCCGTTAATGTTAAGTCAACCGTTTCTTCCTCGGTGCCGTCTGTGGTTTGCTCTGCCTCAATTTCTGCCTGCTTTTCAGCTTCCTTTTGGTCAAGGAACATCAAGAGAAGCGTAATAAGCGCAAGCACCACAAGTCCGATACCAGCAAAAATTAATATCTTTGTTTCCTTTTTTAAACTACCCATCTTTTTTAGTAATTCCTTCTTATCTTATCTGTGCCGTCTTCTTACAAAGACAAACACGCCCATCGCAAGTACCCAAAGAGGTAATATCACACAGAACACAAGCGTAATTAGATTAATCTGCTTCGCAGTAACCTCAAAGGTGGTTGCAGCGTATGATTTAGGTTTGATGTACACACCCTCCTCCTTGCCGCTTATGGTGTTAAACACACTCATATAGAACGACGAGTTGCCGAACTGCTCTGCGCCCATTGTGGAGCTGGAGAACAAATCAGGGCTTCCGAAAGCTATCACCCTACTGGTAAATGGTGTCGTTCCGCTGTAACGTGTTTTACTGCTCTCAATGCCGATGTTCAGAACACCCTTTTCTTCGCCGTAGGTGTCATTTCCGTAATAAATAGCAGCTCCGTCATGTGTAGTAATGAGCGGTGTAATAGAATATTCACCCTTATTTGTGAATAGTGCCGTAATCGGACGTGAGTTTAAGCCCAGAATATTCTTCTTGTTTGTGCCATCATTGTATGCACTCTCGGCAAGCCTTGCATAATACTGAAGCTGGTCAGCAAAAGCGTAGGTGGTATCAGCCTGATAAATCAGTCCTTTTTCAACCTTTAGTCCCCATTCGGTTAAAAGCGAATCGAGATTAGGTGTCTCAAGAGTTACATAAGACGGGATATAAACTAAATTCTTTCCGTAATTACCGCTGTTATCGAGCCAGCTCGCAAGCTTGTCAACTGTCTCAACCGAATAATCGACATACGGTGCAAATATTACGATAAAATCTATGCTTTCATCGATTTTTTCTACTGCGTTCATATCGACTGTCTGAATGTTATAAGAGTTTAACTCAAGTGCGCTTTTTAACGCATCGATTGTCGCACCGCTTCTCGATGTGCTTGCATTACTCTCGCCAAAGCCCGTAGTGAACGCTACATTAACAGGTGTCTCGTTAGTGACTAAGAGGATAGCCGACATAAAAGCCTGTTCTGCCGCAGAACCCATATCCATTAATGGTTCATAGCCCATGTAATAATAGGTGTATGCTTCGTCCTCGGTTATTTGATTTCCGTTCGGGTCGTAATACTTTACATCGAGATAATCGCTGTAAGAAAGGACCTTATAACGTCCAGTGTTTTTAGACTGTACAACGATATTGGTTTCAGTAATAGTTCCGCCGTACATTCCCGAGAAGGTCGGGTTTATAAGAAGGTCAATGTATGAAATTTCAATGTTTTTATTTGATTCAGCAAAACGCTTTGCAATCTCGTTTATCTGCACAAAGGTTGTGTTGTTTGCTATTTCGTTTTCCTCCATAGCAAATTTTATATAAATTGTGTCCTCGATAGATTTAACGAACTTAGTCGTTTCCTCCTCGATACTGTATATCTTGTTGGTTGTAAGGTCAAGCTTCACATCGAAGCGTGACAGTACGGTATTCACAAGCACATTAAGAAATACGACGATTGCGACAATAATCACCGTCAACAAAACCGAAAATCCGCCGTATCTCAGCTTTTTAAATTTATCTGTCATTTATTCATTCCTCCCCTTAACCCCATCTACGCTTATCCATAACCCTTACAGTTACGAATAGGAATATGAATATAGCCGATACAAAGAACAGCACGTTCGAAAACCCGAAAATCCCTTGGGTAAATTCTGCGTATCTGTTGAATATCGAAAGCTTTACGATTATATTCGAGATAAAATCTACTTGAATAGCGGAGGATAAAACGCTCATTAAGAATAAACCAACGTTTACGAAAATGCTGATAACAGCAGCTATCATCTGGTTCTCGGTAAAGGTCGAAATTAATAAGCCGAGTGAAACATAAACGCCGCCGAGTAAGGCAATACCAACATAGTTGCCTATAATTGTCGGCCATGAAACAGTAGTGAAGAAGGACAGCACCACGCCGTAGATAGGCATGGCTATCGTACCGATAAGAAGAATTAAATATGCTGATAAGAATTTACCGATAACTATTTTAAAAAGGCTTATGGGAGCAGTTAAGATAAGCTGGTCGGTTTTCTGCCTTTTTTCCTCGGACATAAGCCGCATTGTAAGTATCGGCACAAATATCATCAGAACATAGAACATGAACGTAAACACGCCTGATAAATCTGCGGTGCCAGTGGATAACGTGAACAGATAGAAGAAAATTCCCGAGGTTAATATACAGATTGTGATGAAAACATACCCCAGCGGAGCGGTGAAATAAGCGTTAAGCTCTCTTTTAAATATAGCAAGCATGTTTATTCCACTTCCTTTCCGTCGTTATCTGAATTATCTTCCTTAGTCTCTTCTTTAGTATCTTCTTTAATTTCCTTTGCGGGAGCAACATTCTCCTGCTTACCGTAAATATCGCCCGTAGTAAGCTTTAAGAATACTTCCTCGAGTGTTAATTCGCTTGAACGCATCATAAGTATAGTATAATTTCTCGAAGCCAGCTTTTTCGAAACCTCACGGCGGAGGTCAACACCAGTCTTAGCTTCAAGGTCATATTCATACACGCCGTTTTCAACCATACGGTTAACCCAGACACGGTTCATTTGCGGAATTGAGGAAAGAAGCTTCTTTACATCCTCCTCGTTGCCCTCGATATGCATGGTTAGCTTATGGTCATTTGATAGATTTGCTGCAAGCTTTCCTGTTGTGTCGTTTGCAACGATAACGCCCTTGTTTATGATAACGATTTTATCGCATACTGCCTGTATTTCGGGGAGGATATGAGATGAAAGAATAACCGTGTGATGCTTACCGAGCTTCTTTATAAGTGTACGGATTTCGATAATCTGCTTCGGGTCAAGTCCGACCGTCGGCTCATCGAGAATAAGCACCTTTGGGTTTCCAATCAGTGCCTGTGCCAATCCGACTCTCTGACGATAACCCTTTGAAAGATTTTTGATTATACGGTTCTGAACGTCGGTAATCTTTACAAGCTCGCAAATCTCCGCAAGATGCGAGTCACGAGGGAGCTTACTTTGCTTCAGCTCATACGTAAACCGCAGATATTCAATAACAGTCATATCGAGGTATAGCGGCGGGTGCTCAGGCAGATAGCCTATCTCACGTTTTGCCGTTATCGGGTCCTCGAGGATATCTATTCCGTTTATGAGAGCTCTGCCCTCTGTCGCTGAAATATAGCCTGTCAGCATATTCATTGTGGTGGATTTACCTGCGCCGTTCGGTCCTAGAAATCCGAGGATTTCGCCTTTTTCGGCTTTGAAGGAAATACGGTTTACTGCTTTGACATTTCCGTAATGCTTGGATAGCTTTTCTACTTCTATCATCGGTTTTGTCCTTTCGTTTTCGTATTGTGACAACTTAAATATTTTATAATATTTAGGTGATAATGCTGTGAAAATATTACGATAATTTTTGGAGTGCTGTTTTTATACGACTTAAAACATCGTCCTTACCGAGAACAGCACAAAGCTCTACACCACCGCCTGGTGTCATTGCCTTACCCGACACCGCAACTCGGAGCGGCCATAAAATATATCCATTTTTAACACCCATTTTCTCGATTAGAGCAAATAACGCCTCGTGAATAGTCGTTTCACTAAAATCCTCGAGTTCTGTCAGCACTGGCAAAATATTATTCAGTGCATCAAGGGCAGTCTCTGGGCTGGTTTTCATCTTTTTATTAAAGAATAAGTCGTTGTCGTAATCAGGAAGAATATCAATAAAGTCGACCTGCGGAGGAATATCGGTGAGAAGCTCAGTTCTCGGTTGCAAGGTACGGCAAAGTATCTCTAAATTAACATCAGTTCTCTTACAAACTGTCCTAATATACGGCTCTGCGTGGTTCATGAATACGTCGAGCGGCATAAGTCTGATGTACTGCCCGTTAATAGCCTTCATCTTAACTGGGTCAAAAATTGCGGGGGATTTTGAAATTCCATCTAAATCGAAAATTTCGCCTAGCTCTTTAAGCGAGAATATTTCATTCTCGCCTTTAGGCGCCCAGCCTAAAAGCACGATGTAATTTACAACGGCAGGAACAATATATCCAGCATTGATAAAATCATCGAAATAAGCGTCACCATCGCGCTTTGAAAGCTTGTGGGTAGCATCTCTCATTATCTGCTCAACGTGAATGTACTTTGGCTTTTCCCAGCCAAACGCATCATAGAGCAGGTTATATTTCGGTGTTGAAGAAAGGTATTCATTACCTCTGATGATATGCGTAATCTCCATAGTATGGTCGTCGATAACGTTTGCGAAGTTATAAGTCGGCATACCGTCAGATTTTATTAATATCTGGTCGTCCAAATCGGCATTAGGCACCGTAATGTCGCCGTAAATCTCATCATGAAAGGTTGTGAAGCCCTCAGTCGGTATCTTTTGTCTGATTACATAAGGGATATTTTGCGAGAGCTTTTGGTTCACCTCATCAGCACTTAAATCACGGCAATGACGGTCATAGAACGGCGTTTTACCCGCAGCCTTCTGCTCCAGGTGTAGCTTCTCCATTCTACCCTTATCGCAGAAGCAGTAATAAGCGTTCCCTTTTTCAACAAGCTGTTTTGCGTAATCCATGTACATTCCCATACGCTCGGACTGGATATACGGTCCGAACTCGCCGCCTACATCTGGACCCTCGTCCCATGTTATACCACACTTTTTAAGTGTGGTATATATAACATCAACCGCACCCTCAACATATCTGTTTTGATCGGTGTCCTCTATTCTTAAAATAAAGCTGCCGTTATTCTTTTTAGCGTAAAGATAGGTATATAACGCCGTTCTTAAGTTCCCAAGATGCATAAAGCCTGTGGGACTAGGCGCAAAACGTGTTCTCATAGCCATTTTAAATATTCCTCTCTATTAGAATTATGTCCTTTTGTATCTGTGCTTTTAGTTCGTATATATTATTGAATTTAATTTCGTCTCTTATATAACCCACCAGCGCAACCTTAACCGTTTTTCCATATAAATCCCCGTCGAAGCCGATTATATAGGTTTCCATTAATGGCATGGGGTTAGCTCCAGCCACCGTCGGCTTTATACCTATGTTTGTAAGTGATTTATACTGTCTGCCGCCTATCTCGCTCCAGCTTTTGTATACGCCGAACCTCGGCATAACAGAGCCTAATGGTATTAATTGATTTATCGTGGGGGTGCCTAATGTCCGACCAAGCATGGCACCGTGAATTACCTCCTCCTCAACCGTAAATTCATATCCGAGGAATTCATTTGCCCGTGTTATTTCTCCGCTTTTTATGAGATGCCTTATGTAGGTGGAGCTTATAGGTTTATTGTCTATTGTTTTTTGACTTATAATCTTTGCTTTTATGCCATAGCTACGGCAGATTTCCTTGAGTGTTTCGGTGTCTGCCGCACGGTTTTTGCCGAAACGAAAATTTTTACCGCAGCTAATGCTTTTTGCGTTTATCCTTTTTATGAGTACCTCTGAGACAAACTTTTCGGGTGTCAATTCCTTAATCTCACTGAAGCTCGGTGCGAATATATTTTTCACTCCCATTTTATTCATGAGAATAAGCTTCTGCCTGTCGGTAAGTATATGCTCATTTCGTTTCATTTCGGGAAGCTCGCCTATACCGCTAAAGGTAAAAACAGCAGAGGTTAAATTTTCATCCTCCAAAACTGACCGTATAACCTCGGCATGACCGAGATGAAGCCCGTCAAAGAAACCAAGCGCCACCGAAGCTGGCGGCATATTTTTTATATCATCTAAGTAGCTGTAAATCAAAGTTTCACCTGCTTATTCTAGCATTTAAAGCGTTGTATCACCTGTAAGGAGTTGTCCTCAGTTATCATCGCAATAGCAAGAAATTTTCCGTCACTATTATATACCGAATACACGTCTCCCATCCCCTCAAGGCTTACCCGTCCTGCATCAAGCATGGCACCGTTCCCGAAAAGCTTCGTCTGTGTTTCATCAAGCCTTGCCGCTGGATAAGTGCCGTAAAGGTTCTCCACAGGTATTAATAACGCTTCGATTTCTTCCTTACTCATTTTCTCAAGCTCGGACAGCTTATAAGAGTTATCAAGCGTAAAACCACAAGAGCGTGTCCTCACAAGAGACGTCATAACCGCTCCGACTTCGAACATCTGCCCGATATCATGAATTAGGGTGCGGATATAAGTGCCCTTCGAGCATAAAACTCTAATATACCCCTCATTATCCTTGTAGTCCTCAACCTTAATCTCGTGTATATTTATCCTTCGAGGCTGTCTCTCAACCTCAATTCCCTGTCTTGCAAGGTCGTACATTCTTACCCCGTTTATCTGAACTGCCGAATACATAGGGGGAATTTGCATCTGCTCGCCTTTAAATCTTTCGGCAGCAATTATTTTATTTCGTGAGACATAAGTATTGTTTTCAGTCAGTATGGTTCCTGTGATATCCTGTGTATCGGTTGTCAGCCCAAGCCTAAAGCCAGCGTAATATTCCTTTCTGTCGTCGGGGCAATAATCAACAGCCTTAGTCGCATTCCCAATAAAAACAGGCAAAACGCCCTCTGCCATTGGGTCTAATGTGCCTCCGTGCCCAATTCTTTTGACACCAGTCAGTCGCCGCATAATCGCCACTACATCAAAGGAGGTGTAATCTTTACTTTTATTTACACAGAGAATTCCGTTCATCGTAATCCCCCTTCTTCTCGAGCAAATGTCACACGAGAATTCTTGTTTGAGAGTGACATTTGCGGGCGTGAAAGGACGGTCTGCTTGAAGAGTAAATAGACCATGGAAATCCGTCCTTTCACGCAACACCTATCTGTTTCTCAATTTCAGCCAGCACTCTCTTTTTACAGTCCTCAAGAGTTCCTTTTATTTTACAGCCTGCCGCACGGAGATGCCCTCCGCCTCCAAAGGCACGGCACACCTCTTGTGAATTTACACCGTCGAGAGAACGCAGCGAAACCTTCCAAACATTAGTCTCTTTTTCCTTAAAGGTCACACCGACAATTACGCCCTCTATCTGCCTTGTGAGTGCACTGATACTGCTTACATCAACCTCGTCAACACCCTCGAGCATATCAAGCGTAAGGGTGATAAGCGAGCATCTATCGCCGAAATAATATTCAACCCTGCTCATAACATCGTTTTCGATTTTTATACGATTTTTGGACCGCTGCTCAAAAATAACATGATTAATATGCGAAATGTTGAAATCATATTTCATCAAAAGATAAGTATAACGGTGGCTGTCAGCCGATGTATTCGAATATCTGAAGCAACCTGTATCGGTCGAAATCCCCGTATAAATCGCCGCCGCAATTTCCTTGTCGAAAAGATGTCCATTAGGCTCTAGTGCGTCTATTATTTCATATATGATTTCAGCACAAGCGGCGCTTTCTTTTAAAAAAAGCTTGTCAGCAAAGCCTGTATTCGAGCCGTGATGGTCAATTGCAAGGTCTATTTTTGCTTTATAAATCTCCTCATAATCCCCTAGCAGCTTCTCATCGGCAACATCAACACTCACGACAAACCGCTCGTCAAAGGTCTCATACTCACGAATACCATCTTGTAAATACGACATACGCTCCTGAATTTCCTCGGACAAAACTCTTACAGTTTTACCGAGCTTCTGGAGTCCGCGACATAACGCATACGCACTACCGAGCGTGTCTCCGTCAGGGTTTGAGTGACAGAGAACAGTGATATTATCTCTTTCAAGGAGCAAATTGCAGGTCTCCGTTAAATCAATCCTCGTCATTGTTTATGTCCTTTTTCGTCTCATTTTCGTCAGATATTTTGTCGATTATCTTGCTGATTTTCTCATAATAATCGAGAGAATTATCGGGGGTGAAAATAAGCTCAGGGAGCTTACGCATTTTAATTCTTTGGTTGATGCGCTTCTTGAAAAAGCCCGATGCATTTTGAAGGCACTCCACCGCAGCCTTGGTTTTTTCACCGCCCTCAAGAGACGAAATATAAACCTTGCAATACGAAAGGTCGGAGGTTATTTCGCAGTGCGAAACAGACACAATGCCATTTGCAACCCTGCTGTCCTTTATATCCTTCATCGCCACCGAAATCTCACGCTTAACGTCCTCTGAAAGACGCCCCATGTTATGATTTGCCATATTTATTACCATTCCTTTCGAGGAGGCTTTTTGTGCCCCGTACTTCCCACGGGAAGCACTAGTCACTAAAAACGACGAGTTTAAAACTAGTCGCGATATTCTTCCATAATAAAGGCTTCGAAAATATCGCCTTCCTTTATATCAGTGAAGTGGTCCAGACTAATTCCACATTCGTAGCCCTGTGCCACATCCTTAACATCGTCCTTGAAACGCTTTAAGCTGTCAATCTTATCAACCGAGACGATTATACCGTCACGAACTACACGGATTTCGCAGTTTCTCGAAACCTTGCCGTCCAGTACATAACAGCCTGCAACTGCGCCGACACCTGTAATCTTGAATACGTTTCTTACCTCAATGCGTGCCATTTCAATCTCACGGAACTTAGGCGCAAGGAGTCCCTTCATAGCAGTCTGTATTTCCTCAATTGCATCGTAAATAATTCTGTAAAGCCTTATTTCAACGCCGTCACGCTTTGCATTTTCAGCCGCTGCTGGGTGAGGTCGAACATTAAAGCCTACGATAATTGCATTTGATGCACTCGCAAGCATAACGTCGCTTTCGCTGACAGCACCAACACCGCCATGAATAGCTCTAACTCTAACTTCCTTATTCGAAAGCTTTTCGAGCGACTGACGAACAGCCTCAACTGAGCCCTGAACGTCTGCCTTGATTATAATAGGCAGCTCCTTAACTGTACCATCTTCAATATGCGCAAAGAGATTGTCAAGTGTAACCTTTTGATAAAGGCTAAACTGCTCCTGCTTTGCTTCATGCTTACGCTTCTCAACAAGCTCTCTTGCAAGCTTTTCGTCGGCAACCACCGCAAAGGTATCACCCGCACTCGGCACCTCAGCAAGTCCCATAATCTCAACAGGAACGCTAGGTCCTGCCGCCTTGATTACCTTACCCTTATCGTCGTGCATAACACGGACGTGTCCAACCGCAGTACCAGCAATAATGATATCGCCTGTATGGAGAGTACCCTTCTGAACGAGTAAGCTCGCAATAGGTCCCTTTCCTTTATCAAGTCTTGCCTCAATAACCGCACCAACAGCAAGTCTGTCAGGGTTAGCCTTAAGTTCCAGAAAATCGGAGGTTAAATTAACCATTTCGAGTAGAGTATCAATTCCAGTACCCTTCTTTGCGGAAACAGGCACACATATTACATCTCCGCCCCAATCCTCAATAACGAGACCATGCTCTGTAAGCTCCTGCTTGATTTTTTCTGGGTTTGCGGCTTCCTTATCCATTTTATTTATTGCGACAATTATGGATACACCCGCAGCTTTCGCGTGGTTGATAGCCTCGACTGTCTGCGGCATAATTCCATCATCCGCAGCCACAACGAGTATTGCAATATCAGTAATGCTGGCACCTCTGGCTCTCATAGACGTGAAAGCCTCATGTCCAGGTGTATCAAGGAAGGTAATCTCCTTACCGCCTGCATTTACTCTATACGCACCAATATGCTGGGTAATACCACCCGCTTCACCCTCAGCAACGCTTTCGTTTCTGATGCGGTCAAGGAGTGATGTTTTACCGTGGTCAACGTGTCCCATTACAACAACAACAGGCGAACGAGGCAGCAGGTTTTCGTCGTTATCCTCAACCTCCTCGAACAGACGTTCCTCGATTGTAACAATTATTTCCTTTTCAACCTTTGCACCAAGCTCCTCTGCAACCAGTGAAGCGGTGTCAAAATCTATTGTCTGATTTAAGTTCGCCATTATACCTAAGCCGAACAGCTTTTTTATTACCTCGCTTGCAGTTACCTTTAAGCGTGTTGCTAGCTCGCTTACAACGATTTCATCGGGAATAAGCACCTTAAGCTGTTGTTTTCTCGCTCTTTCAAGCTCAAGTCTCTTAAGCTTCTGTGCTTCAGTTTCGAAGTTTCTGTTTTGTCCGAACGGCGGACGTTTCTGCTGTGATTTCTGGTTAATCTTCTGTTTACGTCCAAAATCGGGAGTACCACGCTTGTTATCAGGCACTCCAGGAGCAATCTTCTCGTAACGCTCATTATATTTATCAAGCTCGACATAGGTACCCCTTGTGTCCACTCTCTTTGTAACCTGCTCGCCGCGCTGAACTGCCTCGCCCTTAACCTTTGATGTTGGCGGCTCATTTACCTTTACGGTGTTGATGTCAACCGCCGCCTTAATAGGCTTCGGAGCAATTTTTGGTTTCGGAGGCTGTGCGGGCTTATTCTGAGGCTGTAACGGTCTGCTCTGAAGCGGCTGTACAGGTCTTTGTGGCTTATTTTGATTTTGGTTTTGATTTTGGTTTTGAATAGGCTTCGGTTGCCCAGCGGCGGACTTTGGTTGCTTCGCAGCAAGCTCCGCTTGCTGCGAAGCAGCAGGCTTTTGTTGCTCGACGGGCTTAGCCTGAGGAGCAGCAACAGGCGTCGGTTTGCTTTGAGGCTGTGATACAGGCTTAACCGCCTTTTCGGGCTTAGTCTGTTTCGGCTCGGCAGCTTTTGCCGCAGGTGCAGCAGGCTCCTCCTTTACAGCTTTACGCATTGCTAAAAAGCTCTCGAAGCTTTGTACTTGATTTTTTTGTGAATATTTTTCCAGAATAACATCCATTTCTTCTGTGGTAAGCGGCGCAGTCGGCTTCTTTTCCACATCAAAATATTCCTTCAGAAGCTCAACAAGTTCCGTCGGCTGGACGTTTAAATCCTTCGCAATATCTTTAATTTTAACTTTTGTTAGTTCCATTAAGTTTCCCCCACGATTTATGTGTTTGTTTTCTATTTAGAAGCCGTTAGCAAGGTGTAAAATCCCTCGTCTAGTATAGCTATAATTCCCGTTCGCTTATTTAGCACCTGCTCTAATTCGCTCATGCTCGCCGTTATTTGCTCTACGGGTTTGCCGTATTTGTCCGCCTCAAATCTAATTTCCTTTAGGCTTTTCGCTGATAAGTCCGATGCTGTAACTATCCCGAAAACCTTGTTATTCGGTGCCGCCATTTCCTTTTTTACTGCATCAAAGCCAAATATTACGAAGCCAGCCTTTCGGCAAAGTCCGATGTTCTGCAAAACTCTACTTGTCATTATCAGTCAGCCCCTCGATCTCCGTAAGTAAGGAGGCGTAAATCTCAGACGGTATGCCGCATTTTAATGAGCGTTCCAAACTTTTCCGCTTCTGTGCTTTAAGAAAGCATTCACGGTCTCGGCAAATATATGCGCCTCGCCCCGATTTTTTGCCCGTAGGGTCAAGGCTGATCACGCCTTCTTTTGAGCGTACAACCCTTAACATTCCCTTTTTACCGAGCATTTCCTCACAGCCAAGGCATTTTCTTACAGGTACCTTTTTTTCAGTCATTACTACCCCTTATTAACCTTCAAAAAATCCGCTTTCCGGCTTAATATCGATCTTAAAGCCTGTCAGTCTTGCCGCAAGCTTTGCGTTTTGCCCCTTGTTTCCGATAGCAAGCGAAAGCTGATTATCGGGAACCGTTACCGAGCAGGCTCTAACGTTTTCATCGGGGATTTCCACGCTTACAACGTCAGCTGGCTTAAGTGCCTGCTTTATAAATTCTGCCATATCGTCAGAATAGCTTACAATATCAATCTTTTCACCTCTAAGCTCATCGCAAATCTTCGAAATTCTGCTTCTCGACGGACCTATGCAGGAGCCCACCGCATCTACATTAGGGTCGTTTGAGGTAACTGCAATCTTGCTGCGTGAGCCCGCCTCACGGCTGATGGATTTTATTTCCACAACACCCTCATAAATCTCGGGTACCTCTATCTCAAACAGTCTCTTTATTAAATCCTTGTGCGTTCTCGAAAGCTTAAGCGTTGGGCGGCGGTCATTTGCCGATACACCCGATACATAAACCTTTACTATGTCGCCTGTTCTTATTACCTCGCCTGGTATCTGGTCACCCTTAAAGAGAGTAACCTCGTTATGGTTAATGTCGAGAATTGCGTTTCCAGAATCTGGTTCAACCTTAAGAACGTTAGCAGAAATGGCTTCATTCTGAAGATTTCCCCACTGTTCAATAAGCTGATTTCTTTCAACCTCTTTAATTCCCTGCTTGATAACCTGCTTTGCCGTCTGTGCAGCAATTCTGCCGAAATGTCTGGTGTCAAGCTTTATAACACAGTTGTCGCCTAGCTTTGCCTTCTTCGAGTGAGCCTTGGCTTCCTCAAGTGTTATCTGATTTGCGTCGTCCTCGACCTCCTCGACAATCTCCTTAAGTATAGATACATCAAACTTACCCTTTTCGATATCGATATCAAATTTTGTGTTTTCGCTTCTCGGATAATCCTTCTTGATAGCGATTATTAATGCAGTCTGTATTTTATCTATAAGCACTGGAGCCTCTATCCCTTTCTCCTTTGCAAGCAGTGTTAATGCTTCAAATAGCTCGTTGTTATTCATTTTTACGACCATTCCTTTCAAGTAAATTATAAATCTAAATTAATTTTTATACACTTTTTTATTATTAAAGGCTGATTATCTATGAAAATCTCGCCTGTTTCTTCGTTAAAATCAGTAAGCTTGCCCCTCATGTAGACAGTTTTCCCTTTTTCGTCCCTAATTGCCGCTACTACGGGAGAATTCAAAGCTGTTTTAAAATGCTCGTTTTTCCGAAGCCGCCTCGTCAGCCCTGGCGACCCGACTTCCAGAATATCAATTTTATCAATAAAATTCGCCTTATCGATAAGCTTATTGATAGGCTCGGTTATTTCCTCGCACTCCACCGAGCTTATGCCGCCCTCGGCATCGCTTAAATCATGCGGCTTGTCGAAAAGAATTTTTAGATACCACATGGCTCCCTCTTTTTCATAAATGACATCCCACAGCTCGTAACCAGCACCAGTAATGACATTTTCAACTAGCGCAAGCGCCTGGTCCTCGATTTTTCCGCCAATTTTTGCTTCTGGCATTAATACATTCCCTTTCACATTATTTATATAAATTATAAAGTAAAGACCGAGGCGAACCTCAGTCTTTATACTACTATCACTATGCTATTATAGCACTTATTGGGCTTATTGTCAACCATTTTATAGAATTTTGTTTAATTTGTTTAAAATGATTATGAAATCTTCTTTTGATCCTTTATCCATTGTTCAATGCCTTTTACTGAGGCTTTTAAGAAATCAACTTCAAACCTAACAGTATCATATTGACTTTCGAGTCTTGAAAAATTAGGATACATCCTATTATATAATTTCATATTGGCATTGTATCCATCAAATAACGCCTCAACCTTAGGTGCAAGAACATTTTCAAACATAACCATATTGCGAGATGTTTCAGCCGCCATTTCTTTTACTAATTTAACGTCAGATTTTAATTCAACAATATCAACTTCGATAACGCCAATTCTTGTTTCAAGAGAATCCACCTTGGTTTCAAGAGAATCCATTCTTGTATTAAAATCAGTCCGTAAACCATTTATAGCGTTTAAAATCTGTTCGTTTTCTGTCATTACTTACTCCTCTCATACCAAATATTCATAGTATCAGTATACTTTATAAATTTATATTTGTCAATATTTAGTAATTATACTATATAACCTGCCCAAATTTTCTTAATATCCCTTTTAAAAGCTCGAAATCTATGCGTATATTTTCAGTTGAAGCCTTTTCCTTGTCGTTCACAACCTCGGTAAACCCCATAAAAATATTACTATATTCTTCGTCGAACATCAATGTGCAGAGGATAAACCTGTCCTTATTCATATAATAATTCACTGGTTCAAACTTTAATACAGCATTTTTATCTTCCGATATCAGAGCATTGATTTCACTCATTTTCTGCCATACAAATTGCACCTTTTTATTCTTTAGAGGAGGTTTTTCATTATTTTGTTTTGATTTCTTAAACAGCGCCATTATTTAGTGCCGAAAATTCTGTCGCCGCCGTCACCAACTCCAGGGGTGATGTACAAATCCTCGGTTAACCCATCGTCAAGCGCGCCGCAGTAAATCTGAACATCAGGATGCACGGAATTAAGCTTCTCCACGCCCTCAGGACACGCAATTACACACATATATTTAATCGAGGATACACCCGCTTTTTTAAGCCTGTCGATAGCTGCAACCGCACATGAACCAGTTGCAAGCATCAGGTCAATAACGATGACGTCTCTCTCCTCAATATCAAACGGCAGCTTGCAATAATATTCGTTCACAGAGTCATCACCCGAACGGCAAACGCCGATATGTCCTATCTTAGCAGCAGGAACAAGCGAAACTGCACCGTCAACCATACCAAGTCCAGCACGCAAAATCGGGATAAACGCAATCTTACGTCCAGCTATTACATTAGTTTTCGCAATAGCAATCGGGGTTTCGATGCTGACTTCCTTTAACGGCAGATGTCTT
>JAVBPL010000153.1:0-12130 GCA_031549645.1 Ruminiclostridium sp.
GGCAAGGTTATAGACCTAATTCTACCAATTCTGGTGCTTATCGCAAGCTGCGTAATATGTATGATATATACGGGCGGATTTTTTGAGGGTAAAAGCTTTATAAACGCCTTTGCAGATAGTGACGCCGCCGTGGGGTTGTCACTAGGCTCAATGATTGCAGTCCTTTTTACATTCCTTCTTTATATTCCGCGTAAAATTATCAGCTTCAAACAATTCGCCGAATGTCTGCCCGCTGGCTTCCGTCAGATGGTGCCAGCTATTCTTATTCTGGTATTTGCATGGACATTAAGCGGATTTTGCAACGCAAGACTTGGTGCCAGCGAATTTGTCGGTAACATGGTTACTGATTCCGCGGGTGCAACGATGTTTTTACCTGCAATTATGTTTCTAATAGGACTTGGACTTGCGTTCTCGACAGGTACATCATGGGGAACCTTCGCAATACTTATACCGATTGCGCAGGCTGTTTATTCAGGTGTTGAAGGTCCAATGCTCATAATCAGCATCTCGGCAATTCTTGCTGGCGCTGTCTGCGGCGACCATATTTCACCAATATCAGATACGACAATTATGGCGTCAACTGGAGCACAAGTAAACCATATTATCCATGTGTCAACGCAGATGATTTACGCACTTTATGTTGCGGTTGTTTCGTTAATTGGTTATATCCTTGCAGGAGTAATACAAAACTGGCTCATTGTTTTACCGACATGTATTGTAATTTTAACTGCGGGTTTATTGATAATAAAACGATTTTCAAAGCGTAAAGTCAATTAATTTAAGTGTATTAAAACCCCGCCAAGAGCGGGGTTTTAAGTTTCTATTGCAAGAATTTTTTAAGCTGTTCAATGTTGTTCTCCTCGGTTTTAAGGAGCCTCTCCGCCAGTCTGTCTGTTTCGGGGGCGGTGTCGTCATAGCGGTTTAGGTTTTTTGTGATGTCGATTACGCCCATAAGGCTACCCTGCATCATCATTTCAGAGATGTGGGAGGGAGTCCTGTCGGTTAGGGTTTTCATGCTGATTGACATATAAGTCATTGCTTTTGCGATAGGATTGATTTCCTTTTCTTTACTGCCGACTTTTTCGAGGAGCTTTTTTGCTTCAAGATTAATACGTTTATATTCTTCAAGCTGGGTGTTGAGGTGTTCCCTAAAGGTGCCGCCTTCTGCTATATCCTGAAGCTGTTCGATTGTATCAATACCCATTTTAGAGTTTTGATAGATATATTCTGTGAATTCGGTGTTGTGATCCATGTGTACCTCCAGTTTTTTATTATAGCATTTGCTTTTTGGAGGGGAAATATACATAGATGATTACAGCTCCAGCTTGTTCTCCATTTCGTCGTACGAAATACGCTTAATACTGCCGTTCTTTAATTTGATATGGACAGACCCGTAACCGCCGCAGTTTTCTTTATCGGTATAAGTCACCGCTTTAATCGGGAAAAGCTCGTCGTCAGTAAAATCGTCATGACTGCTCTTTGTAATAACCTGAGAAATCATTATATAAGGCTCATAACCGTATTGCTTCTGCTTTGTCGCTGTGGCGTAAATTATAATCGAATTCTCCGAGTCGGGATTGGTTCCCTTGCTATGAATAGTATTAAGCCCGTCCCAACCGTCAAAAATAGTCATTGCCATTTGCGTTTTTTCCCCTGTGAAATCACGACCTTTTAAGATAATGGCTTTGGCAATGCCATTATCACGGTGAATAATCTCGGTGCCGTTGTCGGGAAAGCCGTAAGACCCAAGTGTGATTGATGTAGGTCTCTGAAAAAGCCTGATTTTGTCAGCTCTGATTATACCTAATGGTACCGTAAAGTCTGCAAGGTTTACAGCGTTCATCCAGTGACATTCGGTAATAAGCTCATAATTAAAGAACTGTCGGCGGTAGAGAACATCGTCTCTGCTGCCATGCCAAAAGGTAACATTTGCCTTTTCGTAATGCCCATATGTTAAGTTTTGCATAACATACTGTTGCGCTTCTACGTTTTCAGAGGGAGCGGCTTCCCATGGAAATTTGGTGTTATAGCAAAGCTTGGAATAATTCCACATTCCGTGAATGTCCCCCTTGTTTTTAACCACCTTACCTGTACGCAGAACGGTTTCTCCGTTTGCACCATGGTTTGAAAAGCAAAGAGCAGGACCATCAAGGGTTGTTATTTTCACTTCGGTTTCATTGAGTTTATCCCAGGTACCGTTGTTTTCAGGTGTACACCAAAATGGGTGTTCGGCTGGTAAATGCAGGCAGAGAAACGCTTTACCTAGCCAAAACGGAGACTCCGCACAGGAGTAGCCCTGAACTAAAGGTGCGAATTGTCCATAGAAGCCAATTGAGGGTGTTCCATTTGTGAGGAAATCCTCACGGCTTAAAAACTGAAGTAGAGAACCTGAGGTAATTCTACGTGCAAGTCCTGGGTCTCCCTTTGCTTCACGGAGGAAGAAGTGCGCTCCGAACGGGCTAGTCGCAGCATTACGATAAATACTGCTCCTACCCCACATATTTGTAAAGCCGTTTCGGTCAAAAAAATCGGGGTAGGTCTCAAGCAGCTTATTCGAATTTTCTTCAAACCTTGCCGCAATAAAAGCTTCATGCTCGTAACCGTACCATGTATTCCAAATCGGAGCATAGACGTTAAACGCCCAGCACGAATAATAATCAAAGCTATGTCCGTCACGGTACCAGCCGTCACCCGCATAATAGCTTAAAACGCTCTGTGCATGGTCTCTCATTATGTCCTTATCTATTTCATAGCCGCAGTTGTGTAAAAAAGCCAGCACCAGCATATTAAAGAACCGCCAGTTTTGTGGCACGGTGTTTCCGTGAGCGTAGCCTGTTAAAAAGTTGGCAATAATATCTTTTTCAGTTTTATCATATTTATCCCAGATTTCGTCTTTACAGTCCCATAAGCAGATAACTAAAGCACAGGTTTCAACCGTCTGCTGATAGCATCGGAATGGCTCGTTTTTTCCAAATTCTGCGACTAATTCATCATACGAAAATACCGAATTTCTGTCACCCTTTGTGGCGGCGCGGAGTACTTGATTTTTGTAATAATCTCTTATGCTATAACCGGAAATAAACGTGTTTGGATTATCCTTGATAACTGGTGCTGCAATGAAAAAGGACCGTGTAAGGGCTTCAAAATATTCGGCTCTTTCTTCAAGTGTTTTATATTTACCCGTGGTATTTTTATGCGGATAGGTTATTTCGGTTTCGGCTCTTGGCATAACTAAAGGCTCTGCCTCGGATTTTAAATTTCTAAACATACCCTCCAGCAGATACCGTGCGGCTTCAAGCCAGCTTTCCCTTGTGAGACCTGTATACGGGCTTAATGTATAATCGGTAGTTTTAGGTGTAAAAATCATATGCTTTCCCTCACCAAATAAATAATTCTTCTCCTGTCAGCTTCCAAACGGCTTCAATAAAATAGTAATCGCCGTATATAATCGAAAATTCATGCGCTTTATCGTGATAGGCTGCCGTGCATTTTTCAATTAGATTGTCTGTATCGGTGTTAAAATTACATCTCTTTTCCGCAAGTGCCTTAATCAGCTTTACAGTGCTATTTAGGTATAAATCATTTGAAAGTATTTTTGAAAGCTCTATAAGTCCACAGGCGGCGATAGCGGCAGCGGTTGAGTCCTCAAGCTTACAATCAGAAGGCTGGCGAAAATCGACAGGTATCAGATTATCTTCGGGGATTTGCGAGATGAAATATTTGGCTATTTTTTCGGCGGCTATCAGATAATTCACGTCCTTTGTGTGTATGTAGCTTAGCGTGAAGCCGTACAATGCCCATGCCTGTCCTCTTGTCCATGATGAGTTTTCATCGACACCTTGTCCGCCGTAGTTTTTGATGTATTCGCCCGTTTTGGTATCAAATTCGACGATGTGTTTTACAGAGCCATCATCTCTTACAAAGTTTTTTATCACGGTGTTAGCATGAAGCCTTGCGATATTAGCAAACCGAGGGTCGTTAATTTCGTCCGATGCCCAGTATAATAAGGGCAAATTCATCATGCAGTCGATAATAGCCCAGCCTGCATTATTTCCGTCTCCGTTGTCGTTCCAGGCTCTGATAAAGTTACCGCAAGGATTGAAACGTCCTGCAAGGTTATTCGCCGCTAGAAGCCCTCTGTTTCTGGATTTCGCATTGCCGCTAAGCTTATAATTTGCGATAGAGGTCGGCAACCACTTGAAGCCGTTATCGTGGTCTAGTCCTCCTGCATCCATTAAGACGCAGTCGAGGTTTTCCTCGTTTTTTTCAGCCGCTTTGCGAAATAAATCGTTATTGGTGGCATTATAAAGCTGCCACATCATTCCACCCCAAAAGCCGTTGGTCCACCAGCCGATAAGCTTATCACGCATATCGTCAAATCTGCCGTTCTCGGTGGTATAGGGGATTTTATCGCCTGTTCTTTCAGCCAAGTTGAGCAGCTTTTTCTTTATTTTTTCAGATATATCCTTTGTCCAGCTTAAATCAGTCATGTTAAATACCATTCCCTCAATGTAATTATCTAAAGTATATCATAGGATATATTGAAAAGCAATAAAATTAACTATTGACAAATATCCGAAATCGGACTATAATATAAGAGTCCGATTTCGGATAATATATTTTGGGGGTATTGCAAATGGAAATCAGCAAAACAGAAAAAAGGTTGTCTGAGTTTAATAATATTATAAAAGAAAATGACCATATCTATCGTGATATAGCAAAAAATTTCGGGTTATCCGAGGGCTCCTTCTGGATTTTATATTCACTGCGCATTGAAAAAGAAACCATGTCACAGAGCGAAATATGCAATTTAATGTACCAGCCAAAGCAAACAATTAATTCCGCTCTTAAAAATTTAGAGGCAGACGGCTATATCGAACTAATACATACAAATAACCGCCGCAGCAAGCAGGTTAAGCTTACACAAAAGGGTATATCGCTTGCCGAAAATACAGCGGATAAGGTTATTTATGCAGAACAAAATGCCATGCTTGACTTAACCGAATCAGAGCAGGAAAATTTTATATTGTTGTTTCATAAGTACACCGAAGCACTAAAGATAAGGATTAGCCATGTAGATATTAAAAATAAATATGATAAAGGAGATAGCACCGTTAAATAAAAAGGTGTTCAAAAACAATCAATGAATATACGATTATCAGACCATTTTACATATAAAAAACTCTTACGCTTTTCATTGCCGTCCATTATTATGATGGTATTTATTTCGATTTACGGTGTTGTAGATGGCTTTTTTGTATCAAACTATATAGGGAAAACACCCTTTGCAGCCGTCAACCTGATTATGCCGTTTGTCATGATTATCGGCGGTGTGGGGTTTATGGTGGGTACAGGCGGAACTGCGCTTGTCTCAAAACTGCTCGGCGAAGGCGATAAAGAAAAGGCAAGCCGTTATTTTTCCATGATGGTTATATTTACGCTGCTTTTAGGCATTATTATGTCTATCCTTGGAATTATCTTTATGCGCCCAGTCGCAAAGTGGCTAGGTGCTACTGAAGCAATGCTTGATGATTGTGTTCTTTATGGTAGAATTGTTATTGGCTTCACCGCAGCATTTATGCTTCAAAATGTTTTCCAGAGCTTTTTAATAGCCGCAGAAAAATCTAAGCTTGGGCTTGCGGCAATCATTGCCGCAGGTGCGACCAATATGCTGCTTGACGCACTATTCATTGTCGTCTTTAGGTGGGGTGTTGCTGGTGCTGCGTTGGCAACCGGAATAAGTCAATGCATAGGCGGTATTTTGCCGCTTATTTATTTCCTGCGTCCAAATAACAGTCTTTTAAGATTTACAAGGACAAGGCTTGAAGCAAGACCAATTGCAAAGGCGTGTATCAACGGTTCTTCGGAATTGATGAGTAATATTTCAACCTCCGTTGTCAGTATGTTGTACAACTTCCAGTTATTGCGACTGGCAGGTGAAAATGGCGTTTCCGCTTATGGTGTACTTATGTATGTACAGTTTATCTTTGTTGCAGTTTTTGTCGGATATTCTATATCGAGCACTCCTATTGTAGGTTATAACTTCGGCGCCGGAAATTATAAGGAATTAAAGAATATGCTCAAAAAAAGCACTATTTTAACAAGCCTTTCCGGTGTTGCTTTATCTATCCTTGCAATGATTCTTGCCGCACCGCTGGCAAAAATATTTGTCGGATATGATTCTGAACTATATCAGCTTACTGTACACGCTTTTAAGCTATTTGCTTTTTCATTTTTGTTAGCAGGCTTTAATATCTATGTGTCATCATTTTTTACAGCACTTAATAATGGAAGTGTATCCGCTGCAATATCCTTTCTGCGCACATTGGTGTTCCAAACAACATCGGTTCTTGTTTTACCTATATTTTTTGGTATAAATGGCATTTGGCTTGCTATTACAGTTGCAGAGGTTTTTGCTTGTATTATATCAATTATCTTTCTGTTTGCAAAAAGAAAGAAGTATCGGTATATGTAGGCAACTCGCTTTTCCGTTAAGAGCTTTTTAAGATTAATAAAAAAATCACCCGCCTGTTAATAACAGACGAGTGATTTTTATATTTAATCTACATCTTGCAGTGCATCGTAGCCTTCTTCGCCTGTACGAACCTTAATAACATTTTCCACATCATAAATAAATATTTTACCATCGCCGACATTGCCTGTATAAAGTGCTTCTTTAATCGTCTTTACAATGAGGTCGAGCGGCACCTTGCTTATAACAATCTCGATTTTTACCTTGGGCAGAAGATTTGTTTCAACCACTACACCACGGTAATATTCGCTGCCGCCCTTCTGCATTCCGCAGCCAAGCACCTGTGTTACTGTCATGCCCGTAATACCAATTTGGTCGAGAGCGTTTTTGAGTGCTTCGAATTTGTTTTGTTTTGTTACGATGACTACCTTCGTCATTTTGACATCTTTGCTTACATTATTTACTACGGGGATTGCTTTTTCGGGGGAAACAACCTCTTTGTCTTCCTTATCGGATTTGAAATCTGCACCGATAGGGGCGATTGGCATGAAGTCTGCGTAGCTGCTCGCTAAACCGTGCTCCTCTATATCAAGACCTGCAAGCTCCTCGGCTCTTGAAACTCTAAGCCCTATGGTTTTCTTCATAACAAGGAACACAATCGTCATCGTTAAGCCTACCCAGCCTATTACCGATACTACGCCGAGAGCCTGTACTCCGAGTAAATCAAAGCCGCCGCCGTAGAATAAGCCGCCGTCCAAAGCGAATAAGCCTACACATAGGGTACCAATTGCGCCGCATAAACCGTGAACGCCGATAGCACCGACAGGGTCGTCTATCTTTAGCTTCTTTTCGATAAACTCGACACCGAAAACTATCGCGAACGAAGCAATTAAGCCTATAAAGAATGCGCCTACTGGGGACACCGCATCACAGCCTGCTGTAATAGCTACAAGACCAGCTAGTGCACCGTTTAGTGTCATCGAAACATCGGGCTTCTTGTACCTAATCCATGTGATAATCATAACCGCAGTTGCTGCTGTTGCTGCCGCAATGTTTGTTGTAACGAATATCGATGATGCGCCTACTATTGCATCGTCGCCTGTCATTGATACAGTAGAACAGCCGTTGAAGCCGAACCAACAGAACCATAGGATAAATACGCCGAGAGCACCAAGTGTCAGACTGTGACCAGGGATTGCACGGATTTTGCCTGATTTTGAGAACTTGCCAATTCTTGGACCAAGAATTTTTGCACCCACAAGTGCCGCAACACCACCGACCATATGCACTGCCGTTGAGCCTGCGAAATCGTGGAAGCCAAGCTGTGCAAGCCAGCCGCCACCCCAAATCCAGTGTCCTGAAATCGGATAAATAACGGCACTGATTACAACGCTGTAAATACAGTAGGACGAGAATTTTGTACGTTCTGCCATTGCACCAGAGACGATAGTTGCCGCTGTTGCGCAAAATACTGTCTGGAAGATTACGAATGCGAATGTCGGGATAGAGGAGCTATAATCTCCCTGAATGAGGAAGTCAAGACCCCCGATAAATGCTCCATCGCCTGCAAACATAATTCCGAAGCCTAACACCCAGAAAACAAGGGTGCCTAATGCGAAGTCCATAAGGTTCTTCATAATAATGTTGCCGGCATTCTTAGCTCTTGTGAAGCCTGTTTCCACCATGGCAAAGCCTGCCTGCATAAAGAACACCAATACTGCACCCAGCAGTACCCAAATCGTATCAACTGCACTGAAGTTCATAATAATTATTTCCTTTCCATTTTTTTTATATAATTTGTTTAGTTAACGCTGTATAACATCTCTGCATAAGTCGGGAGCGTCCAATGCTTTTTAGGTATAAGTGCTTCAAACTCGTCTACTACCTGTCTAAGCTCGTTCATGCTGCCGATTACCGAGTTCTGATAATGCTTTGCGAGGGATAGAATATCGTTTTCATTTTTGGAATTTTCTACCGATACCGTCAGCTTATCGAGGTTTTTAATAAGTGCACCACCCAGACTGGAGATTTTCTCAGCAAGAACCCTTTCGAGGGTGTTGTCATAATCACCGAGTGATTTTTTCCCCTGTATAAGTGTTATAAGCTCATTCTGATAACCGATACAAGCGGAAACGACTTCTTTTTTAACTATATCAAGCATTGTGAGAGCTTCGATATTTATAGTTTTGCAATAACCCTCAAGCAGAATTTCGTACCGTGAATGTAGCTCTGTCTCTGTGAAAACGTGATGCATTGTGAATAAGTCAACGCTTTTCTGAGATATAAATGCGGGGAGTGCATCTGCTGTTGTTTTTAAGTTCGATAAGCCACGTTTTTCCGCTTCCTTAACCCATTCGTCTGAATAGTTGTTTCCGTTGAAGATAATCCTCTTGTGATTTGTGAAGGTTTCTTTTATGAGGACGGCAAGGGCTGTTTTGAAGTCGTTTGCTTCTTCCAGCTTATCTGCGAACTGTCTTAAAACCTCTGCTACCGCAGTATTGAGCACAATGTTCGGTCCCGCGATTGAGAAGGTTGAGCCTAGCATACGGAATTCGAATTTGTTTCCTGTGAAGGCAAACGGTGAAGTACGGTTGCGGTCTGTGGTATCCTTAGGGAAGTGCGGAAGAACGGTTGCGCCGATTTCCATTTGCACCTTTGCCTTTTCATGATAGCTTTTACCGTTTTCGAGTGCCTCGAGAATTTCTGTAAGCTCGTCACCGAGGAACATCGAAACTATTGCCGGAGGAGCCTCGTTTGCACCTAGTCTGTGGTCGTTTCCAGCGTTTGCTACTGATACTCGCAGTAAATCCTGATAATCGTCAACCGCTTTAATAACCGCCGAGAGGAAAAGTAGAAATTGTGCGTTTTCATATGGTGTTTCACCTGGCTCTAGCAGGTTCATGCCAGTATCGGTGGAGAGTGACCAGTTGTTGTGCTTGCCGCTGCCGTTAACGCCAGCAAAGGGCTTTTCATGTAAAAGGCAGGCCAAGCCATGCTTATTAGCAACTGATTTCATGATTTCCATTGTAAGCTGATTGTGGTCGGTTGCAATGTTTGTTGTGCCGAAAATTGGTGCAAGCTCATGCTGTGCTGGCGCTACCTCGTTGTGCTTGGTTTTTGCGAGGATACCCAGCTTCCAAAGCTCCTCGTCCAGCTCCTTCATGAAGCATGAAACCCGTGCCTTGAGGCTACCGAAATAGTGGTCCTCTAGCTCCTGTCCTTTAGGGGGCTTCGCGCCGAAAAGCGTTCTGCCTGTGTATACAAGGTCGGGGCGTTTTAAAAACATCTCTTTATCAATAAGGAAGTATTCTTGTTCGGGGCCAACCGTGGTGTTTACTCTGAGTGTCTGTGTGTTTCCGAACAACCGTAATACCCTAAGTGCTTCTTTATTGATTGCCTGCATTGAGCGCAAAAGCGGTGTTTTCTTATCGAGAGCTTCCCCACTGTAAGAACAGAAGGCGGTCGGTATGTAGAGCGAACTGTCCTTTATAAAAGCATACGAGGTTGTATCCCAAACCGTGTACCCCCTTGCCTCAAAGGTGGCTCTAAGCCCCCCTGACGGAAAGCTCGAAGCGTCAGGCTCACCGCGAACTAGCTCCTTACCTGAAAACTCCATTATAACCTTACCGTCGCTAGTTGGTGAAATAAAGCTGTCATGCTTTTCGGCGGTTATACCAGTCATCGGTTGAAACCAGTGGGTGAAGTGCGTGGCACCCTTTTCAACTGCCCATTCCTTCATTGAAGCCGCTACTACATTTGCAACATCAAGCTCAAGATGAGTACCCTGCGCCATAGTCTTTTTCAGCGCACGGTAAGTGTCTTTTGGTAGTCTAGTCTGCATTACTGTGTCATTAAATACCATGCTGCCGAATAGTTCTGGAATGTTTTTCATATTAATAACCATTCCCTTTCTTAAAATTCTCAAAACAAAAAGGCGCTGTGGAAAACCACAGCGCCCTTGCTGATTACAACGTCAGTATAGCACTTTGTTTTATTTTTGTCAAGCGAAAATGAAATAAAAATAATGAAACTTGCATAAATTGTTATTTTTCTTCAAAAAATATAGATAATTTAAGCATTATTTTATGTAATGTATAAAATTTAATAAATCGGCTGTATACGGCTTGACATAAGAGCACAATCGCTGTATAATATAATTGTTGAACAAAGGTGTTTATCAAATTAATGCAAGATAACTATTGTGAAGTTGCAATAGTCCTTGCGTAGGTTTGATAAACACCTTTACTAATTACGAAAGGATAAACTCATTATGTTAAAGGAAGGTCAGGTTAGAATTCCGTCAGGTTGTGCGGTATCGGGTGTGTTTGATAAATCGGGTGCAAGAATGAGCGGTGAAAATATTATACGCTCAATTGCTGTTATGCACGACCGTTCAAACGGACTGGGCGGAGGCTTTGCAGCTTACGGGATTTATCCCGAGTATAAGGATTATTATGCTTTTCACGTTTTTTATGATACCTCGGCGGCGAAAAGAGAATGCGAGGAATTTTTCGACCGTCATTTTGATATAATAAATTTATCTAAAATTCCAACCCGTAAAATAAAAGAGATTACCGATGAGCCGTATATTTGGCGATATTTCGTAGCGCCGCTTCCGACAAAGCTTGCATCAAGTCAGCTTGATGAGAGGGAATTTATCGCAAAATGTGTCTTTCGGGTTAATACAAGAATAAATGGTGCTTACATAGTATCAAGCGGCAAGAATATGGGCGTATTTAAGGCTGTCGGCTATCCAGAGGATGTGGGTAGATTTTATAAGCTTGAGGAATACGAGGGGTACTGTTTTACTGCTCACGGACGTTATCCGACAAATACCCCAGGCTGGTGGGGCGGAGCTCATCCGTTTGCCTTGCTTGACTATTCGGTAGTGCATAACGGCGAGATTTCATCATACGATGCAAATCGCAGAGCCATCGAAATGCATGGCTATAAATGCACGTTACAGACTGATACCGAGGTTATTACTTATATTATAGATTATCTAAACCGAAAAAAGGGTTTGACCTTTAAGGAAGCGGCTGCGGTTATTGCTGCTCCGTTCTGGCAGACAATCGAGCGAATGGAGCCTGTGAGACGGGCTGAATATGAATATCTGCGGAATGTTTTCGCTTCCCAGCTAATTACGGGACCTTTTTCAATATTAGTGGGTTATAACGGCGGCTTAATGGCACTTAACGACAGACTGAAGCTTAGGAGCATGGTGGTTGGTGAAAAGGGCAGCAAATGCTATATCGCAAGCGAAGAAGCAGCAATAAGGCTGATTGAACCCGAGCTGGATAAGATATGGGCACCTGAGGGTGGTCAGCCTGTAATAATTGAACTGGAAGAGGGTGTTTTAGTTTGAAAAAATTCAATTTCTTGGTAAAATTTTTTCAAACACGCCGATACACGCTCAAACGAGAAAACTCTCGTGTATCGGCGTTGAAAGGAAAAGGTGTTTGTAATGGCAATTAATTTTCTTTATCCCGAATATGAGGTTGTGAGAAACTACGACCGCTGTATAAATTGTCGTGCCTGCGAGCGGCAATGCGCTAATGAAGCACATTCATATATAGAAAAGCTTGATAAAATGACGTCTGACGATATTAAATGCGTAAACTGCCACCGCTGCGTTTCGCTCTGCCCAACCCACGCGCT
>JAVBPL010000030.1:0-8715 GCA_031549645.1 Ruminiclostridium sp.
TAAATCTTACAAAGAATATTATTTTTAGAACGCCTAAGGCGGCTGGCGCCAGCTCCTTTACGCTAAAGAAGGGCGAAGATGCTTGTACTGCGTATCTTTTGAGCGGCGACAGCTGGGAAATTTATCACAAAGACGAGGAAATTCTTCGCACCCAGATGAACCGGAAAGAGCTGTTAAAAGCTTATAAGAATGGTATCAATACCGTTTCCTGTGAGTTTCGCCATGTTAAAAGCAACGAGGTCTTTTGGATAAATGTCACTGCAAATATTATCTGCCCTGATGATGCTGATGTGTATGCCTTTATTTCAGTTAAGGATATAGATTTACAGAAGAAAAAGGAAGAGGATTTACGGAAAAAAGCGACACAGGACCCCTTAACAGGACTGCTTAACAGAGAGTGTGCAATTGAGAGGATTACGGGGGCTTTAGCAAATCGGGACGATACCTTACCTTGTGCATTCTATATGATGGATATTGATTTTTTTAAGGATATTAACGACAGGCACGGTCATATTTACGGCGATGAGTTTCTTATTAAGCTTGCAAAGGTTATAAAGTCGGTGTTCAGGCATGATGATATACTTTGCCGCTTAGGCGGAGATGAATTTTTCGCATTTGTAAATGAAATTGATGCCGAAAATGCCGTGAAAAAAGCCGAAAAAGTGTGCAAGGCAGTTAGGGAAATGAAGGCTGACGAGGATATAGAGCCTACGATGTCGATAGGCTTATATATAGCCGATGGAAACGACATATCCGATTTAACGTTTAAGGACCTATATAAATATGCCGACCTTGCACTTTATTCAGCTAAGAATAACGGGAAAAATAAATTTGAGATTTATAAATCAAATACATAAAATAATAGAGTCATCGTTTAAGCGGTGACTCTATTATTTTAGCACATAGGTGCTAATTTGACGTATAATTAATTAAAAGAAACTAAAAACTAGCAATTATTCACAAATATGAACGTTTTTATTAATAAAAAAACTAAAAAATTTAACAAATCGTTCATAGCATTTTAGTACATTTATTGTATACTGTAAGGGACACTTTATTTATACGTTAAAATTGGGAGGTAAAATCTTGAAAAATTTAAAGCTTAGAACAAAAATTCTTGCCGGTTTCATTGTTATACTTGTATTAATGATGTTTATAGGTATAATAGCCGCCACAACGAACCTGACGACAATGAACAGTGTGGAGGAAATAGGACATTCATCAGATTTGCAAACCTTAAGCAAGGAGCTCGGAAATTTGGTGTGGGAAGCAAATATTGATTGTGAAGCAGTGTTCGTTGAGCTTGACCATCAAAATTATCTTGATTATATTGCAAAGATGGCTCTTGTGACAGATAAAATCAATCAGCTTAAAGCGTATATAGCCGAAAATAGTGAGGTGAGCCAATACAGCAGCATAACCAGTGAGGTTGAAGCTAGTATAAATTCTTGGATGAGCATAGTAAAAAGGGTTGAGGACAGCAACTCGCTTCTTACGACAGCTTTAGAGGAGGGCGACAATGCATCTGGCGTTTTATCATCGGCAGCCGACTCTGCATATCAGAACCAGCAGCAGCTATGGCGTAAAGAATCCGAAAACGCTGAGCTTTCCTACGACGATAAAATAAGGCGTGCCGACCGTTTAGACTCAACCATGATATTTTATAAGGATATTTTAAATATTGTGTCAATAGGTCAATATATCAGGCTTACACAGGATACAAGCGGATTTTCAGCTTTTCTTGAGGAGCTTGACCGCATAATCCAGGCACATCAGGATTATATCGATAGTGCCAAAAATCAAGGCACAAAGGATGCTGCACAGGTTGTTATTGAGGTGCTTAATCCTTTCAGAGAGAATATGGTAGAATTTAATACTATAAATTCACAAACTAATACCGACATCGAAAATGCAAGAGTTCAGAGCAAGACAACATTAACAATGGTGGATAATTTCTCGGTTACACTTGACGATGCGATGAATGACATCATCAATTCTTCAATAATCAGCAGTTCACAGACGCTTATTGTAATAATTGTTATTATAGCTGTTTCGGTGCTTCTGGGAATAATTATTGCACTGGTAATTGTAAGCATGATTACCCGCCCTGTTAACAGCATGCGTGATGCATTAACTCACATGGGTACGACGGGCGAAATGCACCTGCCCGATGAAATGCTCCGTAAGGCTCGTGTATACGCCGAGAACAGGGACGAAATAGGGCAGTGCATGACGGCTTATCTTGCGCTGATGGAGCATATGAGCGGACTTAGCGATAGCATAGATTTGGTTGCAAAGGGTGACCTTACAGTAAATATAAATACACTTTCGGATAGAGATAGCATTGGTATTTCTTTTGGCACTATGCTCGATAATCTGAATTCCATGTTCCGTGAAATAACCGAAGCCACCGACAATGTTTCGAATGGCTCGCGCCAGATAGCAGAGGGCTCGCAAATGCTGGCACAGGGTTCAACCGAGCAGGCGGCATCGGTTGAGGAATTGTCAGCCTCAGTCGGCGAGATAGCAGGCTCTACGGGCGAAAATGCGAAGAAGGCTGAGCAAGCGGCAACGCTTGTCAAGAGCATAATCGAGTATGCCGAAAAGGGCTCGGAGCAGATGGGCAACATGATTACAGCGGTTGATGAAATTAATTCAGCCAGCCAGTCCATCAGCAATGTAATCAAGATAATTGACGATATCGCCTTTCAAACAAATATATTGGCGCTTAATGCAGCAGTCGAAGCGGCTCGTGCAGGTGAACATGGGAAAGGCTTTGCGGTGGTTGCTGACGAGGTGCGTAATCTTGCGGCAAAGAGTGCAGATGCAGCTAAGAGCACAGCGGGCTTAATCGCAAACTCAATGGAGAAGGCAAAGCAGGGTACCGAAATCGCTGAGGCAACATCAGCCTCACTCACTGATATAGCAAACGGTATAAATCAGAGTGCCGATATCATAACCGATATTGCTAGTGCCTCTGAAAGCCAGAATGTGGCAATCCAGCAGATAAATCAGGGAGTAGACCAGGTTGCAACAGTTGTACAGCAGAACAGTGCGACAGCAGAGGAGTCTGCGGCATCGGCAGAAGCACTCTCAAGACAGTCTGATCTCCTTGAAAGACTTGTTTCCAGATATAAAATTAAATAGCAACTTATATAAATATTGCCGCCCTTCTTGATAGGGGCGGCAATGTCTACTTTGTTTTACTTTTATTTTATTTTTCCTTATCCTCTTGTCTGATTTGTGCCCTTTTTATTTTACCGCTTATAGTTTTGGGCAGCTCGGTTACAAATTCGATAACACGGGGATATTTATACGGTGCAGTGTTGTCGATTACGTGTTTTTGAAGCTCCTTTGCCAGCTCGTCACTCGCGGTGTATTCCTTTGTGAGGACGATTGTAGCTTTTACGAGCATTCCTCTTGTCGGGTCAGGAACACCTGTAACAGCACATTCGAGAACTGAGGGATGAGTAATAAGCACACTTTCGATTTCGAACGGTCCGATGCGGTAGCCAGAGGATTTGATAACATCATCATTTCTGCCGACATACCAGTAATAACCGTCCTCGTCCTTCCACGCAATGTCGCCAGTGTGGTAAATTCCGTTGTTCCAAACCGATTCGGTGAGCTCGGGGTTCTTGTAATAACCGCCGAAAAGTCCATCATCGCCGATTTCGCAGCGAACCACGATTTCGCCGATTTCACCAGGAGGAACGGGATTTCCGTCGTCATCGATAAGCTCTACATTATACATAGGGGTAGGCTTACCCATTGAACCTGGCTTTGGTGTCATGCCAGGGAAATTTGCCGTAATCAGTGTCGCCTCGGTTTGTCCGAAGCCCTCCATGAGCTTAAGCCCTGTGTATTCAAGCCAGCGCTCGTACACCTCGGGATTTAAAGCCTCGCCTGCTATTACGCAGTATTTTAATGCGCTTAAGTCGAAGTTCTTAATACCCTCTTTAATAAAAAAGCGGTACATAGTAGGCGGTGCGCAGAAGCTTGTAATTCTGTATTTTGACATAATCGTCAGCATTTCAACAGGATTAAATTTATCGAAATCATAAGCGAAAACAGCAGCGCCCATTAGCATTTGTCCGTATAGCTTACCCCATGCGGCCTTTGCCCAGCCAGTATCTGAAATAGTCAGATGCAGGCCATCTGCTTCGACGTTCTGCCAAATTGCAGTCTGTATATGAGAAAGTGCATAGCGGAAGTTATGTGTAACCATTTTAGGATAGCCTGTCGTGCCTGAGGTGAAGTAGAGCAGCATTTTGTCGGTGTCCTTAGTTACAACCCTCTCCATGGTGTCAGGCTGCTTTTCAAGCTCCTCGTCGAAGCTTACCCAGCCGTCTCTTGTGCCGTTCGCCATGAATTTTACTTTGAGTGCCTTACCCATTTTTTCTTCAGTTTCATCAACATGGTCGCCCACCTCAGGATTAATACCCGTAGTAACTATCGAAACCACATCTGCCTGTTCAAAACGGTAGATGAAATCCTTTGTGGTTAGAAGATGAGTCGCAGGAATAGCTACCGCACCGAGCTTTGCCAGTCCTAACACCGAGAACCAGTACTGATAATTTCTTTTGAGCACCAGCATAACCATATCGCCTTTTTTAATTCCCTTTGAGGCAAAAAGATTAGCCGCCTTTGTCGAATATTTTGAAAGGTCGGAATATGTGAAAATGCGTTCCTCGCCCTTTACATTTGTCCAAACCAGTGCACGTCTGTCAGGCTCCATTTCGGCATATTTATCAATAATGTCGTAGCTGAAATTGAACCCCTCGGGGCAGTTTAAGCTGAACTCGTTCAGCACCCCTTTGTCGTCGTAGCCTAAGTTTACGAACTGTTTATAATAACCGTTAACTCCCATTATAATACCATTTCCTTCTTATATTAAAATTGCGAGGAATTTACATTCTTCACCGCCAACCGCAATCATTCCGTGCGGATTTTTACTATCATAATAAATCGAATCGCCAGGTTCAAGTATCTCGGTGTGGCTGTCAATTGTTATCTTAAGCTTGCCCGAAATAATATAATCCATTTCCTGACCCTCGTGACAGGATAAGCGAATAGGCTTGTCCTGCTCAGCATCGCTGTATGGGGCGGTGACTATCAGGGGCTCAATTTTTTTGTTCTTGAAAAGATAGGCTACATGCTGATAGGAAAAACCTTCACGTCTCGTGATGGGCAGTCCCTTGTTATTTTTGACCATAGAATATTTCTGTAGCCTTGGTTCAGAGCCTGTTAAGAGCTCAACAAGCTCAATGCCTAGAATAATTGCACATTCGTTTAAAAACGAAAGAGAAAACTCGCCTGCGCCGTTCTCGTATTCTGCATACTGCTCAGTGGTTAATCCTGTTTTTTCCGCCATATAAGCAGTTGTAAACTCGCGTGCCTCGCGGGTAGCTTTTAAGCGGGTGGAAACTTCTTTAATGTCAATATTCATAAATACCTCCATGTACTTAAGTTTTGTAATTGCAACAACATGATTATATCATAATAAATTCTTCTTTTCAATACAGAAACAACAAATATTTATTTTTTTAGCTTGACAAGGGGTTTTTTGTATGATAAAATAGTATAGCTTAGGGTTATGTACCCTAAAATCCTTGCTCGCAACGAAAAATTTGCGGGACATAGTCTATAAGGAGGTATAAAAACATGGCAAAGCTTAGTGAAAAGTATGAGGCAGTTGTTATCTTTTCCGTTAAGGACGGCGAAGAAAATGTACAGGCTCTGGTGAACAAGTTTTCCGATTTAATCAAGGATAATGCTACACTTGTCGGAATCGACGAATGGGGCAAGCGCAGACTTGCGTATCCCATTAATTATGAAAACGATGGTCATTACGTACTTTACAACTTTGACAGCAAGCCCGATTTCCCACTAGAACTCGAGCGCGTTGCTAGCATCACCGACGGTGTGCTTCGCTCAATGGTTGTATTACGTAAGTCATAATTACAGCATCCGATTAGTATGACATTATGGAGGAAATTTTGAGATGTTTAACAGAGTTATTTTAATGGGTAGAATTTGCCACGATTTGGAGCTTAAAACTACACCTAACGGTGTTCCTGTTTTATCCTTTCGTATTGCCGTAGACAGAAATTATCAGGCAAAGGGCGAAGAAAGAAAGTCAGATTTTTTTAACATTGTAGCATGGCGTTCAAGTGCAGAATTCGTTAACAGATATTTCGGCAAGGGACGTATGATACTAGTTGAGGGCGAGCTTCAGACTAGACAGTATGTTGATAAGAACAATGTAACCCAAAATATAACCGAGATCATTGTTGATAATGTAAGCTTCACAGGTGAACCAAAGCAGAGCAGCGGCGGCTCAGGAAGCTACGGCGGCAATGCACCTCAGCATCCTGCTGAGGTAACCAACACCCCTCCCACAATGTCGCAGGGCACAGCGCAGGACTTCGTTGAAAGTGCTGCGGACGACGATTATCCGTTCTAAAATTAAAGGAGGAAAATAACAATGGCTGATTACAAAAAAGATTTTAACGATAAAAACGGACGCCCCATGAAGCGTGCAAGAAAAAAGGTTTGCCAATTCTGCACCGACAGAGCTGAATTTATCGATTATAAGGATGTACCCAAGCTCAAGAAATGCATGACAGAACGTTCAAAAATTCTGCCCCGCCGTGTGACAGGTGCTTGCGCTTATCACCAGAGAGAGCTTACAATCGCTATTAAGAGAGCAAGACAGATTGCGATTATACCTTACGTATCTGATTAATTAGTTAATATTAATATTAAAGCCTTGGATTTGTTCCAGGGCTTTTTTTATTTTAAAAAGTTCATTTATTTAGGCAGTTTAGCATATTACTTGACATTTAGTAAGTTTATATCGTATAATTATTTTAATAATAAATGGGGGGCAATCATGAAACAATACAAATTTATAATGACAAAAAAGCACAAGAAAACAATGATTAGTGCAGGCTTATCGGCGTTTTGCTTTAGTTTCAATATTTCCTTATTGACAGCAACTCTTAGGATTTCAAGTATTAAAGCCGGTGAATATCCAGAACAACCTATAGATATTAGAAACCAGCTACTTAATGAAGCAATGCCTAATATTATTATTACCTCAATAATTCTAGGTTTATTAATTTTGATATTCGTATTTATCATAAGTCTTTTAATAAAATTTAGACTTGAGTACAATGTATACCTATTCCATGAGCTTAAGCTTTATTTAATAGAAAAAAGGAATAAATTGTCATGAAAAAGATAGCTTTGTTCATATTAGTCTTGTCCATGATTGTTATTACAAGTGCGTGCGGGAAACATGAAAAAATTAATAGTGAGGATTACGATACTCGAATTAACGAGGATTTGTTTTCAAGCAGCTCTTCTTCTTATGATGATATTCATATTAAAGACATTTCGAATACTGATGCAGTAATAAATGAAATCAAAATACCTCAAAATATTGAAGAATTTTCTGAAGAACTAGGAGTATATTATAGAAACATAAATATAATTTGTCCCTTGAATAACAATAGAATTCTGCTGACTAGAGAACGCAAGCAAGAAGAAGCTTTTATTATTTATTATCAAGCTCCAAGTGATATTGTGATATATAATTATATAACAGAGGAATGGGAGGAACCGCTTAACTCAACTTCAAAAAATGAATTATTCTGCAACAGCATCATGAGCTTTGAGTATATAGACGATAATTATATAATTGTTTCTACCACACTTGACCCGATGTCGTATATAGAGGGTAAGTTAATCTTATTTGATTTGCTTAGCGGAGATTATAAAGTTATTTACGAATACCCCTATGATAAAAAATCCGAACCACCTCATTATACTGGCAGCCATCCTAACGATATCGTTGTTTTTAACAACAAGATTTATTTTGATGATTTTGTCGGAGAAGATGACTGCACGTTATATGCATATGATATTATGAGTGATGAACTGCGTGCAGTAAGGGAAAATGCAATAAATCCTATTGTATACAAAAATGAAGTATGGTTTTTTGTTCAAGATGAAAATAATGCATATACATTGCTTGTGCCTGAAAGCAGCAGTGACAAGATAAAAAATTAATCTATAAAACAATATTGAGTTGTTTAACCTCCGTCGTGAATAATGACGGAGGTTAAATTGTTGTAGGCTGATAGCCTACCAAATTAATAAAATTTTATGGTATATTTATTTCATATATAAATGATGAAGAGGAGTTTATTTATGAAAAAAAAGCTGATACTAATTTCAGGTCCCTCGTGTGTCGGAAAGGGACCGCTGCTTGATGCTTATAAAAAGTATTCGAAAAAACAGGAATATGGCGATATCCCTGTGATACGAAGCTGGAGCAGCAGACCAAATGAAGAGCCTAGGGATAAGAAAGAAGAAGCTGAGTGGTTCAATCAAAAATATTTTTTGCCTGAAAACGAATTTCGTCTGTTAGATAAAAACAGATATATTATCGGCAAGTGTCGAGGTACAAACCAGGCTATCGATAAGCATGAAATAGTGTGCTCTGAGCACGATTTACTTATTTTAGAAGTGTATCACACCATTGGACGGCAGCTCGGCGATATGTTTGTTTTAACTGATAAGAATAATAATACAGCTGAAATTACGGTTAAAAGAATTTTTCTTTCACCAGTACCTCAGGAAGAATTGGCACTTCTAAAAAAATGTGGTGTTAATATCGATAAATACATATTCGACATGATGCTAAGT
>JAVBPL010000048.1:0-5665 GCA_031549645.1 Ruminiclostridium sp.
AGCATCAACGATTTCCTGTATCATATTTCGTTGATGTGCATTTAAGTCCGTGACATCAATCACATATTTACTGCTAAAGCCAAGCAGATTATCAGTTGACACATGAAAAATATATGCCAGCTTGATTAAGACGCTATAAGACGGAAGTCTTGTGCCGTTTTCGTATGCTGAAACAGTCGAACGAGTTACACCTAACCTTTTGGCAAGAACAGGCTGTGTCATGTTCATTGCATCTCTCAAGCTCTTAATATTTGTAGCTATGTCTGACATATTATACCCCATTCTATGTTTATTATGTATATATTTTATAATAAAGATAGACACTTTTGGGATACGTTTTGGACACTCTTATCTTGACTTTTATGTTTCGATATGTTATACTATCAGTGGACAGAAAAAATTTCCCGTGTCGGCAAACACGGGAAATGCTAATTTTTTATTTTAATAAGGCTTTGTGTTTTAGTCTAAGCGTATCAGAAATAAGTGCTATAAATTCAGAATTTGTAGGCTTTCCTCTGGCTGTCTGGATAGTGTAACCGAAGTAACTATTCAAGGTCTCAACATCTCCTCTGTCCCATGCAATTTCAATGGCGTGTCTGATTGCTCGTTCCACTCTAGATGATGTAGTGTTGAACTGCTTTGCAACAGTAGGATACAGCAGTTTAGTCACGCTGTTTATCATTTCGCTGTCCTCTATAGAAAGGAGAATGGCTGTTCTTAAATAGTGATAACCCTTAATATGAGCGGGTATCCCTATTTGGTGAATAATGTCTGTAACAATATACTCGATATCATCAGGAATTTTTTCATGTACGTTGTAGGAGACTGCTTTAATGTTCTTTTTTATCAAATTTTCGATACGTTCTATCAGTGTCCGAGGCTCAAAGGGTTTCACCATGTAATACATGGCACCGGCATCCATAACCTCCTGCTCTTGGGATGCAGAACCATAATTCGAGATAACAATTACTATTGGAAGCTTGTCCACTATCTGCTTCATTTCCTCCAAGATAGCCACAGCATCAAAGTCAGGAAGCTTCGCCTCAATAACTAGAACATCAGGCATATCAGACTTTATCGCTTCGAGAATTATTCTGCCGTTTCTGGGTCTTGTAATAGCATACATACCTCTTTGCTTGAGCAGGGTTGCCCAAACCAGTCCATACTCAACGCTGTCGTTGCCAATTAACACTTTTTTCTTTGTTGTCATTTTTCCCTCCGTTGTCTTTTGTTATTACTTTACTATCTTATCATATTTTATTACTGATTGCAATACATAATTTTAAGTAATTTTTATTTTACATTTATATTCGACATAATCCAGTCAAAAACCGATTATAATCGCATTTTACTGAGTTTATTATATTCTCTAATCGTTGTTCATTTTTGTATTATTTTGTCGAAATATAACGCATTATATCGAATTTATGTAGATTTTTGTCGAATTATTTTTCTATTTTTATGTATCAATATGTCGAATAAGATAAAATATATTCGACATATTAACTTTTTAGTAGAAAGATTTTAATTAATAAACATTAAATTGTATATTTTGACTATGCCACGTCATCTAAAATAATATCTTGGAGCACTTCGGCGGATTTACGGTACATATTCTCAGCAAATATCGCATATCCTCTGGTCGTGTCGTTTACGAAAACATGAGTTACTGCACCAACAAGCTTATTATTTTGAATAATCGGGCTGCCACTCATTCCCTGAACAATTCCACCCGCCTCGGAAAGGAGCTCACGGTCGGTTACCTTGATAATCATATTTTTAATCTGGTTGCTGTCATTATAATCGATTTTTTCTATCAGTATGTCATATTCCTTTGGTGTGCTTCCGCTAAGAGTCGACAAAATAGTGGCTGGTCCTATCTGCACCTCCTGCTTATATGCCATAGGAAGTGCAGCATCTAGTGTGGGCGCATAATTCATCGTACCGAATACCCCGACCTCAGTATTACATTCAATTATTCCTATAGGGACTCTCGAAAGAAAGGTACCGCACAACTCTCCGGGATTTCCAGAAACACCCTTTATAACATCATTTATTGCCACAGAAACAGCTTCACCCTTAAACAGTGGCAGCATTCTTCCCGTATCTACATCGCAAACGCTGTGCCCAAGTCCCCCAAACACACTCTTCTCGGCATCATAATAGGTTAGTGTCCCTATTCCAGCTGAGCTGTCACGAACCCACACGCCTATTTTGAACAGCTTGTCATTGCCTGAAAGAACAGGCTTAACCGATAAAACGATTGTTTCCTCGTCACGCTTTATTTTTACAACTGCACCATCGGGTTTAAGCTGTACGGCATCGGTTATGTCCTTGTTTTTTGAAATTTTTATACCATTTACTTCCGTTATAATATCCCCACACTTTATGCCGCCTGTTTTTGCAGGAGAAATATCTTCCTCACCAACCTCACCGAAGCCAGTTACAATGGCACCCTCGGTGAGAATTTTTATTCCGAAGGGTATCCCGCAGGGCACAAGCACTGGTCTATCAATTTTTTCCACCCTAACCTCTTTTATAGGAATAACCCCAAAGAGCTTAAGCTCGGCATCTACATACGCCCCGTCGGAACCTCCAGAAATACTCGATGAAGCAGGCACAAACTCCGATGTCATGTCTGTGCTAATATATATATTTGTATTTATTTTAAAATTACCTTTATCCGAAAGGTAAAACTTGTCAGGCAACTTTATATAATAAAATCCTGTTATTACGCATAATAATATAGTGAAAATGGATATTATTCCAAAGCTGATTTTTGCAAGCTTCCTCATAATAAATTTTCCTTCCTGTTTTCATATTAACCGTTTTAAATTTTCGCATAACTTTAATATTGACAAAAAGGAAGCCTTTATTTAAGGAATATTTTAATTTTTAATATTGGTAAACTTAAAAATCCGCCGCACCAAAAAAGGCACGGCGGACAGATTACCGCATCATAATAAAACAATCACATAGCATTCTTATATTGCTCAAATGTTTCCATCAGCATTTCCTCATTTACGAGTAAAATTTCACCGGAAACTTTTGTACTCTGTGCGATACCTGTAAAAAATTTCCTATCCTGGAAGGTTGGAAAGTTATCGGCATCACTGAGAATTTCAAGAGCATCAACCGCTACAACCTCGTCAACGATTAAGCCAAGCTTTACTAAATCATTAGAAGCAATAACAATCATTTCCTTGTAGCTGTCGTTATAACTCTTAATCATATCGTCAAGCTCTAAAATAACCTGATTACGGATAGCAAGAATTTCGTCATAAGCGTTCTTGGTGTTTTCTGCATTCTTATGATTATCAAACAAATTCTTTGCTTTTTCGTGAAGTGAGGAATGAGGCTTCTCTATATCATGCAAATTCTTTTCTACAAAATAAGTGCTGACATTCTTCTCAAGCTTAAAGTCGTCGCACCAACGGCCCAGCTTGCAAGCATGAGGGTCAAAGGTTCTCGTGAAAGGCATATTGTTTCTGATACAGTTGTCTATATCATTAACGAACTCAATATGTTCCTGCTTACGCGCCTCCACTATGCTACGGAATGCCTCCTGCTCCTCAACAACTGTCGGCATACCAAAAAGCTTTCTTAAATCAAGCAGTGGTATAATGTCTCCCCTATAATTAATAACACCTCTAAATATATTGGGTGCCGATGCAACGGGTGTAACCGAATCGTCAAGCTGAGCTATGCTCGTTACAATTCTGCTGTTTATGGTATAGGTGAGGTTATGAAGCTTAAACACAAGCCACGGTAATTCTTCCTCTACATCAGATACTTTTTTATCCTCTAGATATGCTGTCATAATAACACTCCATTTCTATTATTCCTATGTTTAACTTATAATAACATTTAAAGCATTTAAAATCAAGTCGTTTATTTAAAAAAAACAAAAAAACAGCTCTTTTTCATCAAAATTTACACTTTATTAACAAAATTGTAAAAGTGCGACAATATTTGATAAATTTTAAAGTTTTTCGTTGATTTTTAAAGCTTTTTATGCTATATTAATTAATGTACGCATTTTGCTAAGGTTATATTAACCTTTATTATGAAAGAAACAGGTTTTTAATGAAAGCATATAAGTGGATAAACAGAGTTTTAGTTCTGCTCCTGACCGCAACCTGGGGACTAGCTTTCGGTGTGCTTGCACCAATTTCGATGATAAATACACCCGACTATTTAATTTCAACCCACTGGGTTCTACCGTTTTGGATTGTTTTTGGTGTTGTAGGGTATTTTGTGCCTTGTATTTTAAATACGCTGAATTTATACAAGCTTTCTGCTATGTTTTCTGTTATTGGCACTATATTCCTCATTATCATACATTCCGTACTGCTCGGACTTGACATTCATGCGGAATTTTTATACATGGCTCAGATTTTTATGACAATCTTAACCATTGCTTATGCTGTCGCAGTAAACTGGAGTAAGGTCGCTGAGAATAAAAGCAAAAAAGAAGCAGAACGTATGCAAAAATCAGTCTCAGTTCTTAAGGAACGAGACGAATAAACAAAAGGAAGTATTAAATAGTTTTGAGTTATCAGTACATATTATTCGATTTAGACGGGACCTTAACTAATCCCGCTGAAGGAATTTTCAAATCTATAAATTATGCACTTGGAAAAATCGGAGAGCCTCCGATTTCTAAGGAGCAGCTGAGTGTATTTATAGGTCCGCCATTGAAAGAGGGTTATAAGCAAAACCTCGGCTTCGACGATGAAAAAGCGGCACAGGCAGTAGCATTTTACAGAGAGCGATACCGCGACATCGGCTTATACGAAAATGAGCTTTTAGACGGTGCAGGAGAGCTGCTTCAAAGGCTTTATGAAAAGGGCAAGACTATCGCAATGGCAACCTCTAAGCCCGAGGATTTAGCTATTAGTCTGATGGAGCATTTTGATTTAAAGAAATATTTTACCTTCATTGGCGGTGCCGAATGGGATACAAACGGAAGAAACAGTAAAACAGATATCATAAAATATACACTGGATAATATTGGGGTTACCACAGAGAGCGAGCTTAAAAAAGCAGTTATAATAGGTGACAGACATCACGATATCGAGGGTGCAATCAATACAGGTATTTCCTCGATTGGTGTTATGGTAGGCTTTGGTAGCCGTGAGGAATTTGAGAAAGCCAATCACATCGCCGAAACCTTGCTCGATGTGGAAAATTATATTTAGGGTTTAGCTTGAATAATTTTATATCATTATGCGCAAATTAAGAATATAAGGTCTATCCTTATAATTTATTTTAAAGGAAATTAATGATATGAAGCCTGAATATGTGAATAAAGCAATTGAGTGTTCAATTGAAAACTGTGTAAACCATTGCTGCAACGACGATTTTTGCAGCCTTAAGAAGATACAGGTAGGAACTCATGAACAAGACCCATCTCAAACTGCGTGTACTGATTGCAAATCCTTTCAGTTAAAGCAATAGTTTTTTAGGGGGCAATGCCCCCTATTTATTTTTACAAACACAAGTTTTAAAATGTTACCGAAAAGAAACAATATTCTGTTAATGTACACAAATCTAGCGAAAAATCGGTATTTTTTGAAAAATGTAAGTTATTACACTTGAAAACAAGCCTGAATTAGTGTATACTTATAAGAACCGCACGCCGTTAGCCACTCATTCTTCGTGG
>JAVBPL010000127.1:0-12452 GCA_031549645.1 Ruminiclostridium sp.
GAACCTCTGTCGTCGTTATAGTTCTATTTTACTTCGGCTACTTCTTGTTTTCGGGTGCGTTATGCTTACTTTACGTGCTTGTAAAAATAGGTGCAATGGTTGTACCTGTTTCATCAGGTAACACCGAAAAACAAATTATGCTAATGAAGGATTTCGGTACCTCTGTTCTCGTTGCAACCCCATCCTATGCCTTACATATCGGCGATACCGCAAAAGCCATGGGCTACAAAATCGGTGAGGACATTAAGCTTCGTGTCGGTTTATTTGGTTCTGAGGGCTGTACTGCGGAAATGCGTGCGCAGATTGAGAATTCGCTTGGTATATTTGCAACTGATAATTATGGAATGAGTGAGCTTATCGGTCCTGGCGTATCAGGTGAGTGTAAGCTTAGAAGGGGACTTCATTTTAACGAGGACCATTTTCTCCCCGAAATCATCAATCCTAATACTATGGAGGTTTTGCCTGCAGGTGAAAGCGGTGAGCTTGTGATTACAACATTAACTAAGGAAGCTTTACCTGTCCTTAGATACCGCACAAAGGATATAACCCGTCTCAATTACGAGGTGTGCGAATGTGGACGTACCCATGTTAGAATGGATAAAACCACAGGTCGCACTGACGATATGCTTAAAATTCGCGGTGTTAACGTATTCCCGTCGCAAATTGAGAGCGTAATCATGGTGGTTCCTGAGGTTGCTCCTTATTACGAGCTGGTGGTAGAGCGTGATGGCGCACATGATACTCTTGAAGTCAAGGTTGAGCTGATAGATGGTTCAGTTCTCGAAAGCTATGCTAAGCTTGAGGGTGTACAGAAAAAAATAAGGCACGATTTGAAAACCGTGCTAGGTATAGACACCAAGGTTTCGCTGGTTGAACCAAAAAGCTTAACCCGCCACGAGGGTAAGGCTAAGAGAATAATAGATAACCGCAGTAAAACTAAATAGAAATTTGGCTGTTTATTAAATGTAAACAGCCCTTTTTATTAAAACTACTTCGTAGTTTTAATAACTGAGAAGTCACGTTATTTTTATTAAAACTACTGCGGTAGTTTTAATAACCGAGACTGCTATGCTCAAAGATCGCTCGCACTGCAATCTCTCAAGAGGTCGAGTTATCTTTATTAAAACTGTAACCATTTTAACTTTTTGTCGGGTATATAAATGAAATGTGTATAGAGGGAGAAGTGCCATGAACGATTTAGCTATTGTCGATTTATACTGGGAGCGGAGCGAAACCGCAATTAAAGAGACAGAAATCAAGTATAACAAGTATTTATTAAAAATTGCGAATAACATACTTGCGAATTTCGAGGACAGCAACGAAAGCGTAAATGATACATATTTGAAAACGTGGAATTCCATACCAATGAACAGACCGACAGAATTATCGACCTATCTTGGCAGAATAACAAGGCAGACAGCAATTGACATTTTCAGAAAGCGGAATAGGAAAAAACGCAAGGGTTCAGAATATAATCTTTCTTTGACTGAAATTGAAGAATATGTCTGTAATACCGACACACCTGATGACGAGATTGATTATAAGCTTTTAACCGAGCTAATTAATTCTTATCTACACATGGTTCCCGAAAATTCGGCAATTTTATTTATTCGCAGGTATTACTTTTTAGATTCAATAAACGAAATTTCCGAAAGCATGCACTTAACCAAATCAAACGTAAAAACTAAGCTTCACCGTACAAGAGAGGGCTTAAAAGAATATTTAGAAAGGGCAGGATTTTCGATATGAAAGCAGAAAAAATCCTCGACTGCATCGGTGGAATTGACGATGATTTAATTTTGATGGCTGACAGAGCAAGAAACACCGCAAACGGGCAAATAAAAACCAAAGCCTTCCGCTGGCAGTCGCTTGCTACCCTTACCGCTTGCATTACCCTTCTTTGCATAAGCTTCCTTTTCATATTTCAAAAAGAGGGTAATATAGGTTCATCGTGGGGCGTTATGGGTAACACCCCTGCCAACATAGTGAATGGGGGGCAGCTTGCCGAAAGTGACGGCTGGGTGTATTACGAGATGAACGGACTATATAAAATTCGTGTCGATGGAACAGAAAAAACGCTGCTCGACAGCGGCGAATATAGATATAGAAGCATAAACGTAGTCGGCGACTGGATTTATTACATTACAGATTGTATATATAAAATGCGTACCGACGGAACAGAAAAGGAACGACTGGATATCAATGATAAAGTCTATTCCGCAAGCGTTTATGGTGACTGGATTTATTTAAACAGCGAAAATATACTGAGTGAAGTTAATTACCACGAAAGAATGTATAAGGTACGCACGAGCTTCACAGACTTTCAAGTCATTAACGAAGAAAAGCACAGCGATATGTGTGTGTATGACGGTTATATTTATTATATTAGCCTTGAAACCGATATACGCACATTATACCGTATGAATATTGGCAGCTCCGAAAAGGAAAAGCTCAGCGATGATACTGTCGGAAATATAATCATATCAGACGATTATATTTATTATTCAAATTTGGACGACGACTGCACCCTATACCGCATTAGCTTAAACGGCGAAAACAGGGAAAAGCTTGACTGTGATTATATGGGAAGACCTTACTTTGTTCAAAACTATCCCGATTTCACCGTTCAGGACGACTGGATTTATTATAAATACTGGGGTGAACCTATGCTGTCACCCGATTATAACCCTGATTTATCGATTGATGGTTACGAAAACACAAAATATATTTACGAGGAAAACGAAAATACAGGTTTATGGAGATATAACGTAGACTCCGGCGAAAAAATAAGGTTATCCGAAGCTCCCGAAACCTTCCTTGTACCAAATATAACAGAAAATTATCTCCGCATACAAGGTACATATTTTGTTTATGACCCTCTTTATCTTTATAAATGGAATGGTTCGGATTACGAAATTGAACAGCAATATATAGATAGGGGTACTGCATTAGCCTGTCTAGGCTATATAAACGGAACCGATCATAATGTATATGTAAGCACCGAAAACTGGGAAATAACAGAGGACACCAGCCGTATCAGAGATATGTTTTACGGAACTTGGAATATTGATCGGAGTAATTCGGATAAACATGATTATTTAATAATCGATGATTCAGAAAAGGATAACTTAGTAACTGGTGGAACAGACGGCGGAATATTTTATAATGTTAAAGACTATTCTGACACCCTAGTCTTTATATCCTCGATGGAAAGCGTTGGCGAATATTACTTTTACTGGACGGATAAGGCATACCCAAAATTTATTTATTATGCAAAAGCAACCCTAGTTGAACACGAAAAATATGGAAAGGTTTTTAATTTGGGTAAAGAGCCATTTATTATAACTGGTTCCAAAACAATATCTCCGCTCAATGAACCTGAAAATAACTTTATCAGCAGGCGCAAGCTAAGAGAGATGGCGAATGAATATGGCATTGATTTTTCAATGCTTGTCGATTTGGAATATGAGGGCTGCGTACATCACGAGTGGTCGTTTTATAATGTTTATCTCGTTTCAGAGGAAGAAAATAAGCTTATATTTAAGTCCACTCTTCATTCACCCTCAAGCATTATTGATGTAATATATACCGTCGAAAAAATTGACGGCGTATGGGTACGAACTATAAGCACATTCCCCGATGCTATTGAAAAGTACAAAAACTCAAGCTTTGAGTTAAAATTTTATTCTCACGATAGAGAAAAAGATCCTGATGTGCTTTGTGACAGCGAGGATTGTTTCAAGTATAATTCACAAATGATTGATGCTGATCATTTTGCTCTTCAGTTTGCTTATTATTTCTACGAATACACAGACCTCAAGGCTGATGATATTTGGTATGAGGGTAACAAGGTTTGCATTGATTTAGATAAAGAAGTTTTGCAAATGCTTGATATGGGCAGCACAGGGGGTAGAATGTACAGAATTGCTTTACTCCTAACTCTCTCAAGCTTACCTGATGTTAAGTATATAGAAATTTTAATTGATGGTGAGCGAGGGATTATTGGCTCTCACTTCGATTTTAGTCAAATTTTCGATGTCGACAAAATGCAAATATATTAATACATTAATAAAAATACAACACACGTGAATAGAATTCACGTGTTTTATTATTTATAGCTGTTCGTCCTTATCATCATCGAAATCATCGACATCTATGTCTGAACCACCGTATTCAGAGTCGTAATCATCGTCGTCAGAGCCAAAGAAATGCTCAAACTCCTCATCGTCAACCGCAGTGTCGAAATCATCGAAATCTATCTCTTTTTCCTTGGTAAGCTTATTCTTTATTATAAGTGCGGCAAATGCTGCACCACCAATAATTGCGAGTAGTCCTACTATTAAAAAGCCCAATCCTTTATTCATCACATATACCGTCCTTTTCTACTTATTACTGTGCATGATATAATTATATAGTATTTTGCGTATTTTTTCAATACCGTAGCAAAATATAGCAATTTTCACAAAAATGTCAGATATTTCCTGTCAAATTCATCAAAATTGAGATTGCGGTAATCGGAGCTGTTTCGGCTCTCAAAATGCGTGTTCCTAATGTCGCCGCCTTGTAGCCCTTTTTAATCGCAGCTTCAATCTCGTCCCCATCAAATCCACCCTCGCTGCCAATAATTATATTCACAGTATTAAATGCTTTCGCTTCGATAATTTTATTTATCTTTTCGCCTCCACATTCATAGAATATTATACCCAAATCATCATTTTTAAGCTGGTTTAAGCATTCGTTAAATGTTGTAAAATTGTTGACATGGGGAATTTTTCCTCTGCCGCATTGCTTTGCAGCTTCAAGAGTAATTTTTTGATATCGCTCAATTTTTTTATTACAGCTTTTTTCGTCGGGCTTTGATACACACCTTCTTGAAATAATCGGCGTAATCTCGCTGACACCAAGCTCTGTTGCCTTTTGCACAATGAATTCCATTTTATCCGACTTCGGCATACACTGGTAAAGATGTAAGTAAATACTAGGCTCCGCATCATTTTTTTTACTGTCGATTATCTTAAAAGCTACCTCGTTTTTATTTATCTGGGTAATTTCCGAAAAATAGTCTATTCCATCATCACATAGAATTGCCTTTTCGCCCACCCTCATTCGTAGAACGGTAATAATATGCTTGGCATCATCGCCATTAATATATACATTCTCTGCGGCTTGGTCTACCGTTGTGAAAAAGCGGGGGTATCGCCAACGTAAATTAATTGAAGCTGTTTCCAAAATTATCACCCTCCTTGAAAAGCTCCCCTATCATAGCCGATAAGCCAGTATTTTGGGGCTTTATCAGCTCTGGGTCGTCTATAATTATTCTCTCTGCGAGGAGCCTTGTTTCCTCTACTATTTCGATATCCTCGGTCATATCAGCGATTTTTAACTCGGGCAATCCGTGCTGCTTTTGTCCGAAAAAATCTCCAGGTCCCCTGAGCTTAAGGTCCTCGTTCGCTATTTCGAACCCGTTCGCTGTTCTTGTCATAGTTTCCATTCGAGCAGCGGTATAAGGTGTCTTGCTGTTTGTTACCAGTATACAGTACGACTTTTCCGTTCCTCGCCCCACTCTGCCTCTTAGCTGATGTAGCTGAGACAATCCGAACTGCTCGGCATTTTCAATCAACATAATCACCGAATTCGGGACATCAACTCCCACCTCTATAACCGTGGTGGAAATTAAAACAGAAATTTCGCCTTCCTTGAAAGCACCCATAACAGCATCTTTTTCTGCCTGTTTCATTTTTCCGTGCAGTAATCCTATTTTTATTCCCTTGAACCAGGTGGCTTTAAGCTCGTTATAATATCTGACTGCGCTTGTTTTTTCACTGACGCTGTCGTCAATCATCGGGCAGACGATATATGCCTGAAGCCCCATGTTTACGTGCTTAATAATAAATTTATACAGTCTTTCACGAAAAGAAGTATCAACGCTGTAGGTTTCAATCGGAATTCGCCCCTTCGGCATTTCATCAATCAGCGAAATATCGAGGTCACCGTAAATAATTAACGCTAATGTTCTCGGTATCGGTGTCGCCGACATCACGAGAGTGTGCGGATTTTCGCCTTTTGAAATAAGCGTTCCTCTTTGATTTACACCAAAGCGGTGCTGCTCGTCTGTTACAACAAGGCCTAGCTTTTCGAAAGCGACGTTTTTTTGAATTAAAGCCTGAGTACCCACAATCACCGAAACCTCGCCGCTTTTTATCTGCTCTTTAACTGTTTTCTTCTCACTCGCAGTAAGACTCCCTGTCAAGAGCGCAACCCTGACACCAATCGGTTCAAGAAACTTCCTAAGCGTCTGATAATGCTGCTTTGCCAGTATCTCAGTCGGCGCCATCATTACAGATTGATAACCATTTTTGTAAGCGAAAAAGCAAATTCCAGCCGCTACCATAGTTTTTCCCGAGCCTACGTCTCCCTGGAGCAGTCTGTTCATCGGTACAGGCCTCGACATATCTGCGATGGCATCGTTTACTGCACGCTTTTGCGCACCCGTTGGCTCGAAAGGTAGTGTCCAGTAAAATTCGTCCATGCTCTGTTCTTTCATAAGTGCACCAGTTAGCTTGCGGTTGCGGTTTTTTAGCTTTGCCATTCCTAATTGCAGGGTAATCAACTCATCAAAAGCTAGTCTTTTTTTCGCGGCTGTACATTCATCGTTATCGACCGGAAAATGTATTTGATATAGTGCAGACTTCTTATCTATCAGCTTAAATTCCTCCTTGATATACTCAGGGAGATTATCGGGTAAATCATAAAGAGGCAAAGCTAGACGAAGCGTATTCGCAATCATCACATGGGATAAGCCGCTTGTAAGCCTGTATCTCGGCACAAGCCTATTTTCGCTGTCTAGCTCAATAAACTGCGGGTTCAAAAGCTCACGAAGTAATACAGTTCCCCCTATTTTACCGTAAAAGAGGTATTCCTTTCCTGGAAAAAGCTTTTCGAAGGTATATGGATTATTAAAAAATATACAAAGGATTTCGTTCTCACCGTCGGACAAAATCAGCTTGAATACATTGATATGGCTGTATGTCGAAATAATAGGCTTAAGTTTTTTTTCGACTTTTAACCGAAGTACCGCATACTGCCCTATATCGGTTTCACCTATTCTGATTGTTTTTGTATAATCGATATATCCTCTCGGATAGTAAGTTATTAAGTCCCAAACCGTTAAAACGCCCAGCTTCTTATACATAGCTGAACGCTTAGTCGATATTCCGCTAAGATTTTCTATTCCGGTTTCTTTAATTGACATAAGAGCTCCAAAATATATTTATAGGGGGGAAAAATCCCCCCTATAATATAAATCTAATTACTTGTTGTTAATAGCTGCCTGTGCTGCTGCAAGTCTTGCAATCGGCACACGGAAAGGTGAACATGATACATAGCTAAGTCCAACATTGTGGCAGAATTCAACAGTTGAGGGGTCACCACCATGCTCGCCGCATATACCAAGCTTGATGTCGGGGCGTGTCTGACGTCCGAGCTCAACAGCCATCTTCACGAGCTTGCCAACGCCTGTCTGGTCAAGTCTTGCAAATGGGTCAGACTCGTAAATGTTCTTCTCATAATAAGAATCGAGGAACTTACCAGCATCGTCACGAGAGAAACCAAAGGTCATCTGTGTGAGGTCGTTTGTACCGAATGAGAAGAATTCAGCTTCCTTAGCAATCTCATCGGCTGTTAAAGCAGCACGAGGAATTTCAATCATTGTACCAACCTTGTATTCAAGCTTAACGCCTGCCGCCTTGATAACCTCATCAGCAGTCTGAACAACAACGTTCTTTACAAACTGAAGCTCCTTGATTTCGCCAATTAGCGGAATCATAATTTCAGGAATAACTGTCATTCCCTTTTTGTTTACGTTGATAGCAGCCTTGATAACCGCTCTTGTCTGCATAGCAGCAATTTCGGGATAGGTTACTGCGAGACGGCAACCACGATGTCCCATCATTGGGTTGAACTCGTGGAGACCAGAAATAATAGCCTTGATGTCAGCAACTGATTTGCCCTGTGTCTTGGCCAGTTCTTCGATATCCTTTTCTTCTGTAGGAACGAATTCATGCAGAGGAGGATCGAGGAATCGGATTGTTACAGGATAGCCGCCGAGAGCCTCATAAAGAGCCTCGAAGTCGCCCTGCTGCATCGGTTCAATCTTAGCCAGTGCCTTTTCACGCTGTTCAACAGTATCGGAGCAAATCATCTCACGGATAGCTGCAATTCTGTCAGCCTCGAAGAACATATGCTCGGTACGGCATAAGCCAATACCTTCTGCGCCGAATTCAGCCGCCTTCTTAGCATCTGTGGGTGTATCAGCGTTTGTGCGAACCTTTAACACTCTATACTTGTCAGCCCAGTCCATAATTCTCTTGAACTCGCCGCCGATGGTGGCTTCAACAGTAGCTACAGCCTCGCCATAGATTAAGCCTGTTGTACCATCAAGTGAAATCCAGTCGCCTTCGTTATATGTTTTTCCGCCAAGTGTGAAGCACTTGTTTTCTTCATCCATCTTGATTTCGCCACAACCAGATACACAGCAGGTACCCATTCCACGAGCAACAACGGCTGCATGGCTTGTCATACCGCCACGAACTGTAAGAATACCCTGTGAATAGTGCATGCCCTCGATATCCTCAGGTGAAGTTTCGAGACGAACAAGAACAACCTTCTTGCCTTCCTTACCCCAAGCTGCTGCTGTTTCAGCAGTAAATACTGCCTGTCCACAAGCTGCTCCAGGAGAAGCTGCTAAACCTCTGCCGATAGACTGTGCCTTTTTGAGTGCAGCTGCATCGAACTGAGGATGTAAAAGAGCATCGAGCTGCTTAGGGTCTATCATGCAAACAGCCTTCTTCTCGTCAATCATACTCTCGTCAACAAGGTCACAAGCGATTTTAAGAGCTGCTGCTGCTGTTCTCTTACCGTTTCTTGTCTGAAGCATATAAAGCTTGGTGTCCTCAATTGTGAACTCCATGTCCTGCATATCACGGTAGTGATTTTCGAGTGTATCGCAAATTTTTACGAAATCGTTGTAAGCACCAGGCATAATGTCCTTAAGCTGGTCGATTGTCTGAGGTGTACGAATACCTGCAACAACGTCCTCGCCCTGTGCGTTCATAAGGAACTCACCGAACAACTTCTTTTCGCCAGTAGCGGGGTTACGGGTAAACGCAACGCCTGTACCAGATGTGTCGCCCATGTTACCGAATACCATTGCCTGCACATTAACAGCAGTTCCCCATGAATAAGGAATGTCGTTCATACGGCGGTAGTAATTTGCTCTTGGGTTATCCCATGAACGGAATACAGCCTTGATAGCGCCCATAAGCTGTTCCTTGGGGTCTGAAGGGAAGTCTGAGCCAAGCTTTTTCTTATATTCAGCTTTGAACTGACCAGCAAGCTCTCTTAAGTCATCAGCGGAAAGGTCGGTATCATTCTGAATACCCTTCTTTTCCTTCATCTCATCTATTAATTCTTCAAAGTACTTCTTGCCGACTTCCATAACAACGTCGGAGTACATCTGAATAAATCTTCTATAACAGTCATATGCCCATCTTGCGTTGCCAGATTTCTTAGCGATAACCTCTGTAACCTCATCGTTTAAGCCGAGGTTAAGGATTGTGTCCATCATTCCAGGCATGGAAGCTCTTGCGCCCGAACGAACAGAAACGAGCAGCGGATTTTCCTTATCACCGAACTTTTTGCCGGTAATGCCTTCCATTTTTACGATGTATTCCATTATTTCCTTCTGGATGTCATCATTAATCTGTCTGCCGTCATCATAATACTGTGTGCAAGCCTCGGTCGAAATTGTGAAGCCCTGCGGTACAGGCAGACCAAGCTTGGTCATTTCTGCAAGGTTTGAGCCCTTGCCGCCAAGCAGATTTTTCATTGAGCCATCGCCCTCTGAAAAAAGGTAAACGTACTTCTTCATTGGTTTTATCCTCCTAAAAATATGATAGGACAGCTAGTCCGAGATTAATTATCCAGGACAAGAAGTCTAACGTTATTATTATAACAGAATGTGGAAAAAAAATCTAGTCTTTTTTCAATAAATTGTAAATATTATAACTTTATTATAATACCCTTAGTATATAAATGTCGTTATTTGTCTAATTGTCTAGATTTTTCCGCCTTTTCCTTACATTCACGACCCTCACGGAGAAGTGCAGTAAGTTCCTCGGCATCGTTTTCGTCAATTGCTTTGCGGTATTTTTGCAGATTTTCGATAAGTGTGTCTATCTCGCTTACGAGATTTTCACGGTTTTCTAAGAAAAGCTCGCACCACATATGTTCATTAAGCCTTGCCACACGGGTTAAATCCTTGTAGCTGCCCGCTGAAAAGCCTTTGTGTACCTTCGCCGCAGGGCTTTTTACATAAGCGTTTGACACAACGTGAGCAAGCTGTGAGGTATAGGCGATAATTCGGTCATGTTCCTCCGCAGATGTGAACGTTACATCGCCGAAGCCCAGTGAAATAAAGAAGCTCTTTATAAATTCCAGTTCTTTTATGTCAAGCCCGCAGGAATTCACCAAAATCATTGAGGCATCTTTATAAAGCGTTGCTCTCGAATGACCAAAGCCTGAAAACTGCGTACCCGCCATCGGGTGACCGCCCATAAATTTATATCCATATTCTTTGGCTAAAGGAACAATTTCACCGCAAATATTAGCTTTAACGCCCGCCGCATCAATAACAAAGCTGCTTTTCTTAAAAAGCCTGCTTTTGCTCTTAATGAACTCTGCCGCCGCCTTCGGATAAACACAGACCAAAATTATATCAGACTCAGAAATATTTTCGTCCGTAAGCCTGTCGTCAACAGCCTCCATTAGCTTTGCTTCAAGATAGGCACTTTCGTTTATATCGTACGCCAATACCTTATGCCCATTCGCCTTGATAATCCTTGCAAATGAACCGCCTATTAAGCCTAGTCCCACTATTCCTACGTTCATAATTAAAGCCCCCAATCTATTGGTGTTAAATTATTCTTCTCTAAAAACTCATTTGCCTTTGAAAAATGCTTACAACCGAAAAAGCCGTTATAAGCTGATAATGGACTAGGATGCACAGCAGTCAAAACCAGATGCTGCGAATTTGTAATAAACGGCATTTTACTTTTCGCATCTCTCCCCCAAAGGAGATACACAATCGGCTGATTAAGCTTATTAACTTCTTTTATCACCGCAGTTGTGACGTTTTCCCAGCCGTGATTTTTATGGCTGTTCGCTTTGCCCTGTTCCACTGTCAGCACGGTGTTTAGGAGTAGAACTCCCTGCTCTGCCCATGCTGTAAGCTCTCCGTGGCTCGGTATAGAAATACCCAAGTCGGTATTCAGCTCTTTAAAAATATTCACGAGTGAGGGAGGCGGCGGATTACCCTTCTTAACCGAAAAGCATAAGCCATGTGCCTGATTTGGTTCATGATAAGGGTCCTGTCCTATAATCACAGCCTTAACCTTTTCGGGCGGAGTGTGCACAAGTGCATTGAAAATATTACTCATATCGGGATAAACAGTCTTAGACCTGTATTCAGCCTTTAAAAACTCACGCAGAGCTTTATATTCCGGGCTTTCGAATACAGGTCCTAGAAGTATATCCCAATTATTGCCTATTGTAACCATACCGAACTACCAAGTATCGAGTTTAACCTCGGCATTGCACCGACATTGTTAAGAAACAATCCGATAAAAACACCGCAGGTTATCGACAAAACGGCAATTAAAATTATAAAAAATGCCATTGCTGGTTTTCCGATATAAACCTTATTTTCCTTTTCAAAGCTAGGAGCGGTTTCTTCTCTTATTTCCTCGGTTTTTACTTCCTCCTGCGGGGCTTCGGTAACGTCCTGATGCTCGATAATCTCTAAATTTTCTTTCGGAAAAACAGAGTTTATTAAATCATCATCGGGGAGTGTCTCAGGAAAGGGCATAGTCATCGGTTCTACCAATCTGATGCCTTCCGCGGCTCCGACGCTATTTACAGCTTGAACTGGTGTCACTTCGGGCGGACGTTCGGTTATAACCGTATCTGGAATAATATGAGGGACAGTTTGATGAACAGGGGTGCCGCAGTTATTGCAAAACTTGTCTGAGTCTGCCATTTTGTTACCGCAAGTTATACAGAACATTTTATTTATCCTTTACCAATTTATTTATTTTTTTACAGTATAACACGCAAAGCGCTTTCGTGTCAATATTAATTATTCACTTATATCGTCGTTATTATCTTCTTTTTCCTTGATAAACATTTTTGAGATTTGCTTTGTCAAAACAGCAGCTCCGGCTATCAGAAAACCTTGTGTTACCGCCATAAAGATTCCGCCAAAAAGCTCCTGAGCGTTGCTTATAGCAGCTGTACTTAAAATATAAACAAATGCCAATAAAACCGACACACCGCTTAAAATCAAGGGAATTTGATTATTCTTTATTATCAGGCTTTTTTTAAGAAAAATACCTAAA
>JAVBPL010000033.1:0-5612 GCA_031549645.1 Ruminiclostridium sp.
CTGACTTAGGCTATTTACGTCCACGCCTCCGCCGATTGCCGATGACATCTGTGATAATGCATCACGAATTTGCGCCGAGGCATTAATTAATACTGCGGAATTTGTGCTTAGAGCATTAAGCCCATCTTTTATGCCCACCGAGCCTGATTTAAGCTCATCGCTGCCATCTTTTAACTGCTTTATGCCGTCGGACAGGGCTGACACTCCGTCATTAATCTGCGAAATAGCGTCGGTAAGCTCCGAGAAAGGCTCGGTGAGCTCTGCCGTATCAGGGATATCAAAATTCATAGAAAAGGGCAGCCCTGCAATTTCGACTCCGCTCATCTCGAAATCCTCGACATTTGCGGTAACAATAAAATCAGCATCTTTCCCTGGCATAACCGTGAAATTAATGGCTCTTGCGTTACCTGCCTCCGCAACAGTTGCACCCTCTGCTACGATATTATGACAACGAGCAGTGCTAAGCTGTAAAGATATCTGAAGCATATAGCTGTCATAAAAGGCTTTAGGAACAGCCGTGTTTTGCCTTGTGATGATGTTTATTTCAAGCTCACCAGATTTCCCAGCAAGCTCAGAGGGGGTTATTTCTACACCGTCAAGCTTGTAATTGACCGAAAATAGCCACGGAAGCTCGGTCGAAGTAAGGTTACCTTGATAATAGAAATCCCCCTTTGTAACCTCAGTCGATATACTACCGTTCTCGCTTAAAATCGGGTTAGTATTCGTAAGATTTATCACCGAGCTGTAAACGCCATAATCAGTTAATAAGCCTGTTTCGGCAACCTCAAAATGATTTACGGTATAAATTCCATTAACACTTCCTGTATTCGAGAGAGTTCCGTAAATAACCTCGTTTTTATTTTTTATGATTGCAACCGCTCCCGATGAATAATCTTCACTGACTGCCCCTGCTGGAATAAGGCAGATAGCGCCTATTAAGATAATTGCAATACCAGTTTTTATATATTTATTTAATCTCATTTTAATCCCCTTTTGTTCATAAAATTTGCACGGTAAGTCAGCTTACCAATCGGCTTGTCAAGTAGAGTAAGTACTGCGGGTAGGAAGCATAACACCATTGCCATCGACATTATGGTACCTCGGCATAAAAGCAGACCTAAATCCGAAATCGATGCGTTCGACGAAGTGATAAAGAGCGTAAATCCCGCTGTAGCAAGGGTTGTGCCCGAAATTAAGATTGATTTAAAGGTCGCACCGAGAGATTTATATATCGCATCTTTTTTAGGGAGCTCTTTTCTGTTCCGTATATAATGCGTGGTTAAAAGAATTGCGTAATCCACCGTTGCACCGAGTTGAACGGTATTTATTATCAAATAGCCGATATAGTTAATCGATATACCCGTGAAATAAGGTATTGCAAGGTTTATCCATATACCAGCTTCAATCGTAATTAGCAGAATTAATGGTAGTAAAGCCGATTTAAAGTTTATTAACAACACTGCAAAAATGGCAATTATCGCTATCAGATTTACAACTGTGTTGTCCTTCTCGACTACGTTTTTCATATCGTAGAGATTTGCACTCTGTCCCAGTGAATATGCACCCTCAGGGTAATATTTTTTGATAATCTCTTGAATATTCTCTACAGTTTGAAAAGCTAAGTCTCCCTCACTTGGGGTATCCATATATAGGATTATACGAGAATAATTATCAGAATAAAATTGCTCAGTTATATCACTGCCTAAGTATTCTGGAGGGATAGCGGTGCCTACTGAATTTGCATAGGACATAACACCTGTTACCTCATTTAGGCTCTTAACCTCGTCACAAAGCGCTTTTTCTTGTACTATGTCTCCTCTTGGCACAAGGATAGCCATGACGGTCGGACTGCCAAAGGCTTCGTCAATCATTACTGTATCCCGCCCGATTCGGTTGCTGACATCAGTAGTTCCGTTGCCGTAGATGAAGGCAGTTTTACTTTGCCCTAAAAAGCATGGAACAATCAGCACCAATACTATCGCAATAGCAGGAATTGCAAGTTTTGAGAGATAACGGTGTGCGTTTAGGAAATCTGGCATAATTTCACGGTGAGCTGTTTTTTCAATTGCTTTTTGGAGTGTCAGAGTTAATGCTGGAAGAAAAATCATACAAGACAAAAAGCTGAAAACAATACCTTTTGCGAGTGCTATACCTAAATCTGCACCGATTTGAAAGTCCATGAAAACAAGCGCAAGGAAACCGAACAGCGTGGTACATGCACTTGCGGCAACAGTTGACATTGAGTTTATAATTGCGTGAACCATACCCTCCTCTGCACTACCATAACGCTTTTTATTAACAGCAAAGCTATGTAACAAAAATATCGCATAATCAAGCGACACCGCAAGCTGTAATATCGGTGCCACCGAGTTTGTCATAAAGGAAACCTCACCTGCAAAGATATTTGTTCCCATATTAATCAGTATCGAAATTCCTATTGCACCGAGGAATAAAATCGGTTCAAGCCATGACGAAGTAGATATGAATAAAAGCAGTAAAATTATAGGCAGAAGAATAGCAAGCGCACCCATAACTTCAGTTACAGAACCATTTTGCATAAAGGCTATGTCAGGAGCTTCCCCTGCTACCGCGTTGTCCTCGCCGATAAGCTCCTGTATTGCAAGAGTTGTTTCCTTTTCCATACCCTTAGCTATCGTTACCGAATAAAGAGCGTTATTATCATTATAAAAGCCTTCAATCGTATCAGAGTCTCCCATTTCGAGCGGCTGATTTATATTCACCATATCATCAAGCCACATAACCTGAGTTACACCCTTAAGGCTTAAAAGCTTCTGCTTCATCTCTTGCGCCAACGGGATTTCGATGTCCTTTATCATGACACTTGTGTTAGGCATGGCGGCGGTGAATTCGTTGTTCATTACGATTAGTGCCTGCGTTGACTGTGCCTCTGGCGGCAGATAATCGGTCATATTGTAGTTAACCTTGACAAACGATTGTAAAAAGATACAGACAGCAGCAAAAACTATAAAAATTATCATTATGGCTTTTCTGTGCTTAACAATACCTCGTGCTATTCTTTCCATATACATTATCCCTTAAATTTTTTATAAAATATTCAACATACTGTTGCATTACCCGTCAATATGTATTATAATCAATATAGTGTTTAAAAACAACCATCAATATTATAAATTTTGTAATTTATGCAACAAACCTGAATATATTCGTTGGATATTCACAAAATGTTCAGAAAGCGGGAATTACTATGGAAAAGAAAAAGACAGACAGGCGAGTTAGATTTACAAAAAATTTGCTTCGTGATGCACTGGTTGAACTAATGCAGACACAGCATATTTCAGCTATTTCAGTAACGGCTATCTGCGAAATCGCCGACATAAACCGAAGTACATTTTATGCGCATAATACCGACCCTGCTGATTTGCTAAGTCATCTCGAGCAGGAGGTACTCGAAAATTTGAGGCATTATCTTGCAAAGCAGGATTATTCGGATAATATTCCGATTAATGAGCAGGAGCTGACCAAGATACTTGAATATCTGAAAGAAAATGCCGATTTATTTAAAGCCTTGCTTAGTAAAAACTGCGATTTTGCCGTTCAGCAGAGGATAGTCGAACTTTCCGAGGCTGTTCATGTAACGATTAACCCGAAGTATTCCCCCGAGGTTCAGGAATACCTTTCGGTATACGGAATTACGGGCTGTATCAGTATCGTGCAAAAATGGCTACACAGCGGAATGAACGAAACACCCGCAGAGATTTCTCAGTTTCTCTTGCAGGTGCTTTATAACGGTATGTTCAGCTTCTTATAAATAATATTAACTCAATCCATAATTTTTATATGCGTTAATGACATCTTCCTTGACGCTGTTTACCAGGGACTCAGGTGAGAGTATTTTTACATATAAGGCATATTGAAGTGCCCATTTTCTCATTGCTTGCAAATTAACCTTAACCCTAGCCTTAACCGTTTCGTCTGTCGGCTCATATAAATCTATTTCATTGCCGAACCAATCAATTACATCAGAAAGCAGATGCCTTTGAAATTCAAAGGTTACCATATCACTTTCGCCCGAAAACATATAAATATGCTCAGCCATGTGCTTTGGCAAATCCAGTCCGTTTTCGAGACCTTTAATTTCTGCTGCTTTGTTGGATGTGGAGAGAAGCTTAATATCAGTAATGCGGTCAAGTCTATAATTTGAGATATTATCATATTTGTTGTTACTACAAATAAGGTAATACCTTCCGTTTGTGGTAGCAATTTGGTATGGATTTATGATATATTCACGAGGCTTCCCGTCTGCACCCAGTCGGGGGTGTATTTTTTTATCTATGCCGTATTCGTTATAAATAAATGACACCTGCTTTGAGCCGCTGATAGCCTCGTCGAGTATTTCAATAGTGTAGAATAACTGCCCGTTCTTTGGGATACAATCGGGAACATTTCGGAAATTCCTTGCACGGGAATGAAAGTATTTATTTGATAGTCCCTCCAGCTTATTTATTAAGTTTCTGCACTGGCTGTTCGGAATATGCTTTGAAAAAAGCAGGCTGTCAATAAGTAGTCTCAGCTCACTGTCTGTAAACTCACGGTTTAAATAAAAATCGGTTAAAATACTGTTTTCCTGAGCTTCACCAGTTTTAGGACTGTGTGTCATTCGGGTTACTTCGCTGTACTCGATATCATAGCCATAATCAATCAGGTTCATAATATTACGTTTAACAGCCTTGCGGTCAGCGGTCATATTATATTCATTTTTTAAGATATCGATTATATCTTTTTGGCTAAGCCTATGGTTTTCATCTGTATGTTTTTTTAGTATATCCAAAATATTAATAATAAGCATTTTTTTCGGCTGTTCAGTAAACAAAATCAGTTCCCCCTAAAATTATTCTAATTACATTTTATCATAAAAAATGAAAAAAGCAAGTAAAATAATACTTGCTTTTTTCAAATCAGAAAAATGGAAGAAAAATTAAGAAAGCTTTTTAATTTTGCGCTTGTAAATTAACAAAGCGGCAATTACGATTAATACGACACCTGCGGCAATAATTATTATCCAAACAGGAAAGCCGCTGCCACTGTCAAACACAAGCTCGGCACCCGCTCCGTCTTGAAGGAACGAGAAGTCAAATTCCTCTGTTACGCCGTTCTTTGTGAGAATTATTTTATAATCTCCGTAAAATCCGTCGAAGGCAAAGGCACCAGTTTTATCGGTACTGCCTGTTTCCACTGTCCACCATTCGCCACGTATCAAGTCATAAGCGGCTTGCCCGATAGGCGTAAGCGAGAAGTCATCGTAAAAATATCCAGCATATTCATTTGCCGAGGCATCACCCGTATTAGTCCATGCAATAAAGCCCTCGGAATTAGGATATGCGAATACGGCGGTTAAGGTGTCACGGGTATAAGCGTATTGATAAGCTTTTATAGCCTCGTCAGTGCGAGCACCAGTCTTAAAATTATATTCCGAGAACTTAATCGGGAGTCCCGTCAGATTGTAGAATTCGTCGAGGTTTGCCCAAATTTCCTCTGGACCTTTAACTGTACCCAGCGTAAAGTACGACTGCGCACCAATTACATCAATTGGAGCATCATTATCAACAAACCACTTCGAAATCTGCTTCATG
>JAVBPL010000005.1:0-10737 GCA_031549645.1 Ruminiclostridium sp.
AAGAATACTGAACCAGCAGTTAAAACAGAGCCTGCACTTTTGAATACGGTACCGAAGCCTATTATCACGAAAAAAGAAGATAATCACGAGATAGTTGCTGTAATAGCAGCGGCAATTGCGGCGATTGGAGCAGAGGAAGGCAAAACACTTAGGATTACTGGTATCCGTAAAACGGAAAAGAAAAATCAGACAGCACGTTCAAGCTGGAGCAGGGCTGGAATTAGTGAGAACACAAGTCCTTTTATAAGATAGATTAGAAAAGAAAAGGTGGAGATACGATGCAAGTTTTTCTCGATACGCTGTTGTCTTTATGGAAAGAGTCGGCGTTCCAAAATATAGAAATCCCTCAGATAATCATGCTTTTACTTTCCTTTGTACTGATGTACCTTGCGATAGTAAAGCAATATGAGCCGCTTCTATTATTGCCGATTGCTTTCGGTATGGCTCTTACAAATATACCAGGAGCTGAAATGTTCCACCCCGAATTTTTCGCAAGTGCATCGGTCGATTATGGCACCGTGCTTCATGATGGCGGACTTCTAGATATTTTATATCTCGGTGTTAAGCTTCAGATTTTCCCACCGCTTATTTTCTTAGGTATCGGCTGCATGACCGATTTCGGACCGCTTATAGCAAATCCGAAAAGCTTTCTTCTCGGTGCGGCGGCACAAGCAGGAATATTTATTACCTTTCTTGGTGCCTGCTTACTCGGACTCACTGGAATAGAGGAGATTACCTTCACATTGAAGGAAGCATCATCTATCGCAATTATCGGAGGAGCAGACGGACCCACGGCGATTTACTTAACCTCGATGCTTGCACCGCATAAGCTTGGCTCAATCGCAATTGCGGCATATTCCTATATGGCACTGGTACCAGTAATTCAGCCGCCGATTATGAGAGCTCTCACTACTAAAAAAGAACGCTCGGTCAAAATGGAGCAGCTTCGTACTGTTTCTAGACGTGAAAGAATAATTTTCCCGATAGCAGTTACTGTTATTGTATCGTTTATTGTGCCAAGTGCGACTCCGCTTGTAGGCTTACTGATGCTTGGTAACCTGTTTAAAGAAAGCGGTGTGGTTGACAGACTTGTTAAAACAGCTCAAAATGAGTTAATGAACATCGTAACCATTATGCTTGGTATAACAGTCGGTGCTACCGCAACAGCCGCCAATTTCTTAAGCATACAGACGCTTCTGATTATCGTTTTAGGACTGGTTGCATTCTGTATGGGTACAGCTGCAGGTGTGCTTTTCGGAAAGCTTATGTACTTTGCAACAGGCGGAAAGGTAAATCCGCTTATCGGTTCAGCGGGTGTTTCGGCAGTTCCTATGGCGGCAAGAGTTTCGCAAAAGGTCGGTCAGGAAACAAATCCTTCGAATTTCCTCTTAATGCACGCGATGGGACCAAATGTTGCTGGTGTTATCGGCTCAGCAGTAGCTGCTGGTGTGCTTCTAAGTATATTTAAGTAAAAAAATATAAAATAAAAAACGTCCTAAATCGTTAGATTTAGGACGTTTTTATAAGCTATTGCTTTAATTTAAACTGTGCAAGATTGTCGGCAAGTGCTGTCGCGAGGTCTGTAAGGGTTTGTGAGGTTGCTGCGCTTTCTTCTGCTGTAGCACTATTTTGCTGTACCACCTCAGAGACCTCACTAATACCTGTTGTGATGCTTTCGATTGCGGCTGACTGCGAGTTTGAAAGCTCTGCTATGTCACTTACTATTGCCGAGCTTTCCATAATTCCTTCAACGATTTGCCCGAGTGAATTTGAGGTCTCGGTTGCGATTTCGGCACCCTTTGCGGCTTTTTCCATGGTGTTACCTATTAAGTCGGTAGCGTCCTTTGCGGCGGCGGCACTCTTGCCTGCGAGGTTACGCACCTCATCGGCTACAACCGCAAAGCCCTTGCCGTGTTCACCCGCTCTTGCAGCCTCAACTGCGGCGTTCAGTGCCAAAATATTCGTTTGGAAGGCTATGTCGTCGATAACCTTATTAATTTTACCGATTTCCTTTGAAGCGTTGTTGATTGCATTTACGGCTTCTATCAAGTTTTCCATCTGAGCGGTACCTTTTTCGGCGTTGTGCTTAATAATACCGCCTAGCTCAGCCGCTTTCTCGGCTTTATCGGCGTTTTCCTTTGTTTTATCGTTAATATTAATGATTGAGGTAGTGAGACGTTCGATTGTCGCGGCCTGTTCAGTAGAGCCTTCGGCAAGCATTAAGGCCCCATCTGCGATTTGCTTAGAGCCATCGAAAACCTGCCCGCTTGTGGAATTTATGTCGGCGAACATTACATTAAGGCTGTCAGCCATCTTCTGAACACCAAGTCCCATGCTGTCCTTGTCTGAAATCGACTTAATATCCATCGAAAGGTCGCCGTTCGAGAACTTTTCAAGAATTCCATTAACATAGATTAAGTGCTTTGTAAAATCAAGGTAAGCTTTAGTACACTGACCGATTTCGTTAGCGTATTTTGCATCTTCTTCAGCAGCCTTAAGCATTTCCTCGGGAAGCTCGATACAACCAGTGGTACCCATAAGCCCCAGTGAATTGCAAAGCCTTATTACAGGGCGTGTGATGTTTCCCTTTAGAATTAGTGCAATTATTATAGAAAAAACAATCGCAGCAACCGATATAATCGAGGTTATATAAAGCGCGTTCTGCGAGGAAACCAGCGTACTCTGGGAGTTCTTTTCAGCCGCTTCATCAACCTTATTAGATAGGCTATCAATTAGGTTTAGTGTTTCCTGTCCTAAAGCAGTAGCATCATTCATCTGAACAAGCTTTGAATTATATTCGACTTCAATCTTACTCATACAGGCTGTGAAATTCTGAAGTCTCTCTATAATAAGCATTGCGGCATCTTTATTAACCTGCAAATTTGAGTTATCGTAATAAGCCTGAAGCTCGTCTGTAAGAGCCTTTGCCTTATCATACATTTTGTTGTATGTGCTGGATAAATCAAACGAGGTTAGAACATACTCTGCGTCTATTAAAATATCGCTTATTGTGTTCGTATAGCCCACAGAGGAGTCAAGTCTGTCAACACGGCGGTCCTTGGTTTCAACCGAAAGCGTCGGGTCTTGATTTTCGCCGAGCCATAAATCCTTCTGTGTTATATAAAGTGCGTTTGCAGATTTTTGAAGATTTTCAACCGCTCTGTCGGTTTCTTCCTTTATTCCCCTCAGCTTGACGTTGCTCGCTTGTATTTTATTGATATTTTCATTCCAGCCTGCGAGGGTAGCTTCAATTTTTTTGATATCCTCGGTATATACCTTTAGCCCCTCATTCTCATTAATCAAGCTGTGCATATTGGTAAGCCTTTCACCAATGCTGAGCACCGAGCCGCTTACCTGATAATACATAGCATTTGTTAAATCGGTATACAAATATTCTCCGTTATTATTTGTCGTAACAAATTCCAAGAAAACCGAATTCGCAATTGAACCCAGTTCATAATTGACTTTAACAGATTTTGAGTTGTTCATCGACTGTGTATTAGTTACAAATACCACTGCCGCAAGAACGAGAATAACAAGTGAAATTGTGAAAAAGCTAACTAATAGCTTTGTACCTATTTTCCAGTTTTTCATATTACCTCCCATACATTCTTTACCTATCTACATTTTAACATATTTGAAAAAATATGTCTATCAAATTTCAAACAATAAAAAACTTTAAATTTGTGTAATATTTACAAAAATTAGTGTCAATGTGTATAAATTGACACTAATTTAACATAATTTATGATTTATATTGACAAATTATAAGTGTTTTTTACAGCTTCTGCAACCTTATTAGCGACATCTCTGTCGAGAGCCGAGGGGATAATGTTGTCGGTTGTAATTTTTTCATCTGGAATACAGCTTGCAATTGCATATGCCGCTGAAAGCTTCATGTCCTCTGTGATTTCACTTGCTCTTACGGATAACGCACCTTTAAAAATGCCTGGGAACGCCAATAAATTATTTATTTGATTTGGAAAATCGCTACGCCCTGTACCCATTATGAATGCACCTGCATTTTTAGCGATATCGGGCATAATTTCAGGCTCGGGATTTGCCATAGCAAAGATGATAGGCTTATCTGCCATTGATTTTATCATCTCGGGCTTGAACAGACCAGGCTTTGAAACACCGATAAGTACGTCGGCGCCTCGAACCGCTTCGGCTAAGCCACCCTTTATATTACGTCTGTTGGTAATTTTTGAAATATCACTGTGCATTTCGTTTCCGTAATGCTCATCTCGGCTTAAAATACCGCATAAATCAACCATTATGATATTATGTATATCGAGCGAGAGGAGAAGCATTGCGATTGCGGTTCCCGCTGAACCTGCACCGTTGATAACCGCCGTCATAGATTTAATATCCTTGCCAGCGCATTTTGCGGCATTTATCAGTGCTGCTGCGACAACAATAGCAGTTCCGTGCTGGTCATCGTGGAAAACGGGAATTGACAGCCTTTCCTTGAGCTTTCTTTCGATTTCAAAGCAGCGTGGGGCGGAAATATCCTCAAGATTAATACCGCCAAAGCTGTCCGAAATAAGCTCAATTGTACGGACTATTTCATCGGGGTCCTTGCTCTTTATACAAATAGGGAAAGCGTCAACATCGGCAAACTGCTTAAAAAGACAGCATTTTCCCTCCATAACAGGCATTCCCGCAAGCCCTCCGATGTCGCCGAGCCCTAAAACCGCTGTTCCGTCTGTTATAACTGCAACCATATTTCCCCTGCGGGTGTACTTGTAGGAGAGGTCGGGATTATCCTTAATTTTTAAGCAAGGCTCCGCCACCCCAGGAGTATAAGCGAGAGTTAAATCCTCATGGCTTTTAATTTCAATCCGTGATACAACCTCAATTTTTCCTTGCCACTGTTCGTGTTTTTCTAATGCCATTTCCTTTACATTCATTTTTGTGCTGTTTCTTTCTTATGTATATTTAAAATTCTGTTAAGCGAGCCAGGAGGGGTGATGTTTTCACCCAGCGAAATCGGGTAGTGATTGTAGAAGCCGTGGAAATCCGAGCCGCCTGTTGTAATTAAGTCATAATGGTCCGCTATTTCGAGCAGCTTCTTTTTATCGTTGTCTGATGCGCTCTGATGCCAGACCTCAACACCGTCGATATCGCCCTTTTCGGCGAGCTCCTCAAGCAATTTGAAATTGTTATAAACCGATGGGTGAGCCAGCACCGCTATTCCGCCTGCTGAGTGTATAAGTTGAAGCACAAAATGAACCTCGGGATATTCGCCCATTTCGTTCCTCACCTCGTCGGCACAAAGTCCGCCGTCTATACTGAATAGATGCTTATACATATCGCCGTATAAATCTGTGGTATAGCCGTAATCCATCAGGGCATGCATTATGTGACACTTGTAAATAGCCTTACTTCCTGATGAATACTTTACAATATTTTCAAGTGAAATCGGGTATTCCTCAAGAATTTTCATAGCCATTCTTTTACCGCGGGATTTACGAAGGTCGGTGGTTCTAAGGCATAATCCCTCAAGTCTGTCTGGCTTTTTCGGCATATAGCAAATAATATGAGCCTTACTTTCCCGCTCGCCATCGAACGCTGAAAATTCAACCGCTGGGATTATCGAGATACCATACCGCTGACCTAAAACATTTGCTCTAGAAAGCGAGGAAAGACAATCATGGTCCGTAATCGCAAGATGCGTGATGTTATTGCGCTTCGCCTGCGCAATGACCTCCTCAATTCCGAGCGAACCGTCGGATAATGTTGTATGACAATGCAAATCTGCGCTCATTCAATAACCATCCTTCCAGATACTTTTTTATATAGATTTATTGTTAAAAACATATAAAACTGACATATCTTAAATATAATTATAGCACAAATTGAATAAAAAAGCAAGTATTTCAACTATTTTCCATTAAAAAACCGCTTGATAATAATACCAAGCGGCTGACAATATATCAAATCATTATCTGATTAGCTTACCTTTTGTGTTTGTTTTAACCTTGCCTTTACCCGGAATAATCTCCTCGCGGCCTCCGAAATCTTCGAAAAGTGCTTCTTCAGTGGATATTTCGGGAAGCTCTGGGTTACGCTCACCCTTTGACTCATAAAAGGGATTAATGATATGCTTTTGAATTACGGGATAACAGATAAAGGTGTTAATAATCGCAATCCACGCAGCAGGTAGAAAGGGGAGTGCCACCAGTGAATACGGATAAAGAAGCACCATCAAGCCTCCGAGAATAAGTGTAAGCACAAGGCTCAAAAGTGTTCGCTTAAGACCGAGAACTGTGAGGAGCAGAGCATTTTTGATAATCGCCATCATCTTCAAATCAAGAGCAATAATCTGCGGATAAATATAAAAATGCATCATAATTACAAAAAGTGCAGTGGCAAGCGTTATAGCAAACAGTACATTATCTTGAAGCGAGGAATTTGCGCTTAATGCTGTGCTGTAGAATATAAGCGAATAGATAACCAGTGCAGCCAGCGCAACGTCAACTATACCAAGAATTACGCTCTGCTTGAAATTTTTCTTAAAAGCTGTAAAAAACTCGGAATATATAAAAATAGGCTTCTCTAAAATAAACTTACGCATTACATGAGTAAGTGCGGCGGTCGCTGGGCCTATGGTTACAACAGGTAAGCAAAACAGCATATAAATCAAATTTAACTGGAAAAGCTTCCAGAATTTCCTTGAAAACAGGTCAAAAAACCTAAAAAAAGCCTTCTTCTCCGGCTCGTTCTTCGCAACACCTTTACCCGCCTTGTTATAATCAAAAAAACCAAACGGCAATAAAATCAACTCCTTGTTATTGTTTAACCTACATTATCATAACATATTTTCATCTTCATATCAAGTAAAATTTTAATTTTCACAAATCTATCAAAATAGTATTGCGAATAAGAAAAATGTGGTATATAATAAAAATAAAAAGGGAGACGTTCATTCATAATGAAAGATATAATTACAAACGCTTTAAAACAGGAACTTGAGCCTTTGCCATATGTTCATGCATTTTGGCTAGAGGGTTCAGATGCACTGGGTACTGATGATGAATATTCCGACCTTGATTATTGGGTGGATTTTTCAGACGAATATGAGGAGGAAACTATTCTAGCTGTTGAAAATGCGCTGGCTTCGGTAGCCGAAATTGATTATAAATACATAATGCATCATAATCACCCCAAAATACGTCAGCGGATTTACCACCTAAAAGGCACCAGCCCTTATCTGATGATAGATTTTTGCTGGCAGCTTAACAGTCGTTCTAAAGATGAATATGTTTATTATAAGGATAATAAAATAGAGAGTGCAGGTGTGATTTTCGATAAAGACGGGATTGTCCGCTTTAAAGAATATAACGAGGCGGAAATAGATATTGATTATTACGCACTTGAGGAAATGAAATACCGCATGACACAGCTTGTACGAGTTGAAAAATATGTTCGCAGAGAGCAGTTCCCCGAAGCAATGATTTATTACATGAGATACGCGCTCGAGCCCGTGGTGCATATGCTTAGGCTTAAATATACGCCAGCGTACACCGATATGGGTTTTGTCCATATTTCGAATAATATACCAGAAGCAGAGGCTGAGAGGTTTTCAGAATTAATGAAGGTGACTGGTGTGTCTGATATTGAAGCAAATCTACCGATATTGAGGAAATGGTTTGACGAGCTGCTTTTAGAAATAAATTGACTTTTACCATTATTTGGATTATAATATTAATGCGCTATAAAAATTATATACGAAAGGCGGTCCATTATGAAGTTTGAAATTAAGGGAGCTCCGTTACCAGTTGTAATCTGTACACTCGAAAGCGGAGAAAGCATGAAAACAGAACGCGGCGCAATGAGCTGGATGAGCGAAAACATGGATATGTCCACAAACGCGGGGGGCAGCGTAGGAAAAGCGTTTTCTCGTATGTTCTCGGGTGAATCGATGTTCCAGAACATATACACCGCAAAGGACAAAGAGGGACTTATTGCATTTGCGTCGTCATTTCCTGGTGAAATTCTTGCTATTGACATCAATAGCGAAAAAAGCATTGTAGCACAAAAATCCGCATTTTTGGCTTCGGAGGCTGGTGTCAATATGGAGCTGTTCTTCCAGAGAAAGCTCGGTGCGACCTTCTTTGGCGGCGAAGGCTTCATAATGCAAAAATTCACAGGAAACGGTAAGGTGTTCCTCGAAATTGACGGCAGTATTGTTAATTACGAGCTTAAGGCTGGTGAAACAATGGTGCTTGATACAGGTTATCTTGCCTGCATGGAATCGACCGTTACTATCGATATTCAGAGCGTAAAGGGAATAGGCAACAAGCTATTTGGAGGCGAAGGCTTCTTCAATACCCGTGTTACAGGACCTGGAAAAATCTGGCTTCAGACAATGCCGATATCTGCGGTTGCAGGTGCACTTTCACCGTTCTTCCCTTCAAGCGCAAAGTAAAGATGATATAAATAAAGGCTGTGGTTTTAATAATCACAGCCCTTTAATTTTATAAACCAAACGCTTTATTTAAGCCGCTTACAAGGTCGGCACAGTCGCTCTCGTATATCAAGATTGATATTTCGTCAAGCCCTGTTGTCACAAGGAGGGGGAGGCAGTCAAGGTCCTTGAGTGTACCGAAAACCTTTGATGCGAAGCCCACCTGGTCAATCATTTCCGCTGATTTAACGGTGATTTTAACATTACCGACGTTTAGGAGGGGAGTCATTGCTTTGTTTTCCGAAATACGATTTATAATCGTCAAAAGCTTTGGCATATCGTCGTCGGAGAAGGTGAAGCCGAAGCTGATTTTATCCGATGTTGCAGGTGCTTGCGAAATCATGTCAATATTAATTCCTGCGCTGGCTGCTTCTTCAAAAACATCGCATATAAAAGAATTTTCAAATGAAGCAGGTACGTTATTAAAGCTTACGATTGAAATTCCTTCAATTATTTTGATTTGTGTTGACATTTTAATCACCATTTCCTTCTAAAATTACTTAACGCTTTTAAGTAAATCTGACATATCGTATAAGCCCTTGTCACAGCTCGACAGATATATCGCAGCGTTAATCGAGCCTACTGCAAATACTTCCTTCGATAATGCGGAATGTGAAAGCGTAATCACTTCGTCATGTCCTGCGAAAATAATATCATGCTCACCGACGATAGTTCCGCCTCTGATAGCGTGAATTCCGATTTCCTCTTGCTCTCTCGCTTTCCTGACATTATGGCGGTCGTATATGTACTTCTGTCCGCCACCCATCTCGCTGTTTATAGCCTCTGCTAGCATAATAGCGGTACCCGAGGGGGCATCCTTCTTAAGATTATGATGCTTCTCTACAATCTCAACATCAAACTGACTGCCGAGGATTTTAGTCGCACGCCTTGCAAGGTCAACCAGCAGATTAATGCCGAGAGACATATTGAAGGTGAAGAAAATCGGGATTTGCTCTGAAGCGGCACGGATTTGCGCTATCTCCTCATCTGAATATCCCGTCGTTGCAACCACGAGTGGTGTCCCTCTCATTTTGCAAAACGTGAGTATGTCAGGAAGTGCAGAGGGGTGCGAATAATCAATGATTACATCGGGCTTTTCTTCGATATCAAATATATTCGTATAGATAGGAAAATCGGGATTTGCTGAATTGTTGAGGTCAATTCCCCAGCCGACTTCACAGTCGGTGCGATCTTTAACCAGTCCCGAAATAACTCTCCCCATTTTACCGTTTGCGCCCGACAAAGCAAATTTTATCATAAATTTTTCTTCCTTTATATAAGTTTCATACTGCGGAGTGAATTTTTTAGCACCTCAACCTGTGCCGCTTCCATGCTGCATAACGGCAGACGACATTCGCCTACGTTGTAACCCATTTGGTTAAGCGCTTCCTTTACAGGTATAGGGTTTACGTCGATAAATAATGAACTCATTAAATCCGAATATTCGAGTTGAAGCTCGCCTGCTGCTTTAAAATCGTTGTTCAAACATAACTCGCATATTTTATGCATTATATCAGGCACGATATTTGCCGCAACCGAAATTACACCTCTCGCACCGAGTGACATAAAAGGCACAGTCATGGCATCGTCGCCAGAATATACGATAAGGTCGGTGTTTTTAAGAATTTTTATCAGATAACCGACATCTCCGCCCGATTCCTTAACCGCAACTATATTCGGATGTTTTGCCAGTTCTTTGAAGGTCTCAATCGAAATATTGATATTGGTTCTGCCAGGGATATTATATAAAATAATCGGAATATTTACTGCATCGGCAATAGCTGTAAAATGCTTTACCAATCCCCTTTGCGAGGTTTTATTGTAATAAGGGGAAACGACGAGCAGGGCATCGGCTCCGACTTTTTCTGCGGAAACTGACAGCTCTATTGCATAGGATGTGTCGTTACTGCCTGTGCCTGCGATTACGGGTACACGTCCTGCCACCTTTTCGACGGTGAAACGGATACATTCGAGATGCTCCTCGTCGGTCATAGTGCTGGCTTCGCCAGTTGTGCCCATGATAATTACTGCATCTGTGCCGCCGTTTATCTGCATTTCGATAAGCTCGGCAAGAAGCGGGTAATTAACACTCATATCGGCATTTAAAGGAGTAACAATTGCCACACCCGAGCCGTTAAAAATAGCTTTTTTCATATAAAAATTCCTTTCTTAGTCGAAAAAGCCCTTCGCCGCATAGAGCTCTGCCATAAGAACAGCGCCACCTGCCGCACCTCTGAGGGTATTATGCGAAAGACCAATAAATC
>JAVBPL010000002.1:0-15208 GCA_031549645.1 Ruminiclostridium sp.
CCCTATGAATAAAGAGGAGTACGAGCTTTTTTATAACGAGCTGGTAAATGCCGAACAGGCTCCCGTTCACGGCTTTGACAAGGTGAATGTTTACGAGGGCTGTATGCCAGTTGAAATCCTTGCTAAAAGAGGGATTGACAGCGTGAGATACGGCTGTATGAAGCCAGTCGGGATTATTAACCCTAAAACGGACAGGCGGCCGTATGCGAATGTTCAGCTTAGAGCCGAGAATAACGAAAAGCTGCTTTACAATATCGTAGGATTTCAAACAAATTTGAAGTTTGGTGAGCAGAAACGGGTATTCAGTCTGATACCTGGGCTTGAAAATGCCGAATTTATGAGATATGGTGTAATGCATCGCAATACTTTTCTCGACAGCCCACGTTTACTTGACGAGAGCTGTATGCTAATAGGCTCAGAAAATATATTTTTCGGCGGTCAGATAACGGGTGTTGAGGGGTATATGGAGAGCGCAGCAAGTGGAATAATAGCAGGGCGAGCACTTGCAATGAGGCTCAGAGGCTTGCCGATAAAAAAATTACCAAGGACTACTATGATAGGCTCGCTGTTAGGATATATCAGCAACGAGGGTGTAAAGAATTTCCAGCCTATGGGAGCAAATATGGGGATTTTACCCCCGCTTGAGACACATATAAGAAGCAAGGAGGAGCGTTACCGCGCACTTGCGGAACGTTCACTTAAGGAAATAAAGGATTATATAGAAGGAAAATAGTTTGAAGCAAATCTTTAATTTGCTTCAAACCCGTCGTTTCGTATCTCAAAAAGAAGGGAAATATTAGTTTGAAAAAACTTTTTTATGTCTTGTTTGTTTCGTTGTTAAAAGTTTTTTCAAACCCGCCGATACACGCTCAAACGAGTAAACTCACGCGTATCGGCTCAGAAAGGAATGGTTATTAATATGAAAATAGCAGTTGATGCTTTTGGCGGAGATAATTCGCCGAATGCTGTAATAGAGGGAGCTGTTCAGGCAGTGCGTGAATATGGTGTCGAGATAATTTTGACTGGCGATAAGGAGAAGATTATTTCCCGTTTTGCGGAGCTTTCCTTACCGATGGATAATATCACTATCGTAGATGCTGACGGAATTATCAGAATTGAGGACAATCCGCTTGATATACGGAAGGATAAGCTTAACACCTCGATGGGCAAGGCTTTCCAGCTTGTGACCTCGGGGGAGGCCGATGCCTTTGTCAGTGCGGGAAGCACGGCAGCCTTGGTGGTCGGCGGAACAATGCTGACTGGCAGGTTAAAGGGAATAAAGCGCCCCGCACTAGCACCGATTATGCCTAGCAAGGACGGTTTTTATATATTCCTTGACGGCGGTGCAAATCTCGAATGCCGCCCAGAAATGCTGGTACAGTTTGCAATTATGGGGAGCGTTTACGCGGGTAAAATCATGGGAATAAATACCCCTAGAGTAGGGCTCTTAAATGTCGGCACTGAGGAGGAGAAGGGGCGTGAGCTTGAGCATCAGACCTTCGAGCTTTTGGGTAAGGCTCCGATTAATTTTATCGGAAATATTGAGGGCAGAGACCCTACTATGGGAATGTGCGATGTTGCGATAACTGACGGCTTTACGGGGAATGTTTATCTCAAAACTGTAGAGGGCATGGGAGCCTTTATGAAGCTTTCGCTGAATAATATTTTTAAACGCAGCTTAGGCTCTAAAATAGGCTATCTTTTAGCGAAAAAGGGTGTTACTTCTCTCGGAAAGAAAATGGATTATAAAGAAGTCGGAGGCTCGCCGCTCCTCGGTTCTGCAAAGCCTGTTATAAAGGCACACGGTTCAAGTGATGCACGGGCATTCAAAAATGCTATCCGTCAGGCTAAGGAATTTGTCGAGAACGATGTAAATACAGAGATAGAAAATAATCTAGCATTATTATAAAGGAATGAATATATAAATGAAAGCTTTCCAAAGTAAAATAGGGTATAATTTTAAGAATGAGAATTTATTAAAAGAGGCATTAACCCATTCGTCATATATGGGAAATCAATGCAAGATTTCAAACGAGAGACTGGAGTTTTTAGGTGACAGCGTTTTGTCTGTTGTAGTTTCTAAATATCTTTTTGAAAATCTTACCGATATACCAGAGGGAAACTTGACAAAGCTTCGTGCTAGCATAGTCTGTGAGGATTCGCTTTATATATTTGCGAAGGAAATCGGACTTGGGGAAAAGATTTTTCTCGGTAAGGGTGAGGAGCACTCTGGCGGGCGTACCCGTAAATCCATTTTAGCCGATGCCTTTGAAGCAGTTATTGCAGCATTATACTTAGATGGGGGAATGGAAGCGGCGGCAGAATTTATTTTACCGTTTATTCCGTCGCTCGAATTTCTTAGAGCGGGTAAAACTGTCAACAGCGATTACAAAACGTTCCTACAAGAGATTATACAGCAGAACCCAGAGGAAAAAGTAACCTATCAGCTAATTGAAGAAAGCGGTGCCGCTCACAGCAGAATTTTTACAATGAGCGTACTCCTAAACGACCAGATAATCGGCACAGGCATGGGTAAAAGTAAGAAGGAAGCCGAGCAGATGGCGGCAAAGGAAGCACTGTCCTTAATGGGATATAATGATTGAAAAAATTACTAATGTGGGCATATTCATTCCACATCGTGCCTGCCCGAATAAATGTGCGTTTTGCAATCAGCATATTATTACGGGCGTTGAAAATGAAGTGGGAGCAGATGAGGTTAAGAATATAATCGATGAGCAAATTCCGTATCTCGAAAAGCATGGCTACAAAGCGGAAATCGCCTTTTTCGGAGGTACCTTTACTGCACTGCCCATTCCTGTTATGAGCGAGTATTTGGAAACCGCAAGTGGATATATAAAGCAGTTTCCGAAGATTTTTACAGGGATACGCTGTTCTACAAGACCTGACTGTGTAAATGAAAACATAATAGATATATTAAAAGAATTTTCTGTCACCGCAGTAGAGCTAGGTGCACAGAGTATGGACGAAATAGTGCTTAATGCAAACAAAAGAGGGCATACTGCGGCAGATACCATAAGAGCAGCTGGCTTTATAAAAAGTTCAGGTATCAGTCTCGGCTTACAGATGATGACGGGGTTATATAAGGACACGGTAGAAAAATCCTTAAAAACTGCCGATGAATTTATAAGATTAAAGCCAGATACTGTGCGGATTTATCCTACTGTTATTATGCCGAATACCGAGCTTTGTGATTTATACCAAAAAGGCGAATATACTACCTTTTCTTTTGATGAGACAGTGAATTTGTGCGCAGATTTGTACGAAAAATTTGTTTCGCAGGGCATAAAGGTTATAAGAATAGGGCTTGACACCAGCGATTATGTTGAAAAAAATATGCTCGGTGGAAATTATCATCAAGCAATGGGTGAAATTTGCATAAGCCGATATTATTATAAGAAAATTGTTCAGTTTATGGAAAATACAAACGAGAAAAATATAATGATATACGCAGATAAACGTTATTTCAGCAAGCTTTGCGGTCATAACGGCGAAAATCGAAAAAGACTTGCGGAGAAGAACTTATTTTTTAAGCTAAAGGAAAAGCCAGGTGCAGAGCCACAAATAGGCTTTTCAGAAATGGAGAAAGCGTGTTTTTTAAAACCCTAGAGATACAAGGCTTTAAGTCGTTTGCAGATAAAACCGTTTTGTCCTTCGATTCAAAAATGACTGCAATCGTGGGTAGTAACGGAAACGGTAAAAGTAATATAAGTGATGCGCTGCGCTGGGTTATGGGAGAGCAGGGCGCTAAAACTCTGCGTGGAGATAAGATGGAGGATGTTATCTTTCACGGCACCGAAACCCGCAAACAGATGGGCTTTGCATCAGTTGTGCTTTCAATTGATAATAGCGACCGCACGCTCGGAGTTAATAGCGACGAGGTGAATATTACCCGTAAATTATACCGTACAGGTGAATCGGAATACCTAATTAATAACGAAAAGACAAGGCTCAAGGATATTCAGGAGCTTCTGATGGGAACAGGGCTTGGACGTGATGGTTATTCTATAATCGGACAAGGCCGTGTCGGCGAAATCGTTAACAGCAAGGGTAAGGAGCGTCGTGAAATTTTTGACGAGGCCGCTGGTGTCTCGAAGTTTCTGCATAAAAAGGCAGAGGCTGAACGGGAGCTTACCAGAGCAGGCGATAATATTTTAAGACTGCTGGATATTTCGAAGGAGCTGGAGGACAGGCTCCCTATTCTCGAAAAGCAGTCGGAAAAAGCGGTTAAAGCAAAGGAGCTTATCGAGCAGGAAAAGAACTTAGAGATTTCGGTAAGCGTTGCTGAGCTACAAAGAATTGACAAGGATTTACTTGAATTAGAGGATAAGATCCTCTTAAACGAGGGCGAATGTGAGCATTATGACCGTGAAATCTCCGAGCTTGAGGAGGAGAACGAGAAAATCTCCGAGGACAAGCTAAGATACAGCGTAAAGATTGACGAATTAAGAGCATTAAGCGATACTGTTAAGGACGAAATTGCGGCTATTGATAAAGATGCGGCGGTTATGGCGGGCGAAATTGTACATAACAAGGGTAGAATTTCGGTAATCGAGGAGCAAATCATTAACTCTGAAAAAAGTAGTGCGGAGTTTGACGAGCAGATTAATGAGCTTGTGACTGCTGTGGCAGATAAGAAAGCGACGTTAGAAGCCTCAGCGAAATTAATAAATGAAAAAGAAAAAACCCTTTCTGAAAAAGCATCGGAAAATGAAGATATGGATACCGAGTATAAGGCACTAGATAAAGAGCTCGGTGATTTATACATGCGGCAGACCGAGGCGAAAATTTCGCTTGCGCAAGCAGAAAGCACTGCGGAGGATTTGCGGTCGCAGCTACTTGAAACACAATCGCGGCTTGAAAATCAAGATGAGCAGATTGCCGATTATCGGCTTAAAAGACGGGAGCTCAGAAACGCTTTAGATACGCTCACAGAGGAGAAGTCGGAGAACGAAAATAGACTCGCAGGCTTCAGCCGACTTTATATTTCGAAAAAAGAAAAGCTTGAAGCGGCTGACGGTGAGTTTCAGAAGCTTAGGCGTGAATATGACCAGAAAAAATCTCGCTTTGATGTGCTTTCAGACGTTGAAAGAAACATGGCGGGATATTACGGCAGTGTAAAAGCGGTTATAACCGCCGCAAAAGCGGGTAAGCTTAGTGACATTCACGGAACAATCGCAGACATTATTCATGTCGAGGGAAAATACAGCGTTGCTATTGAGATAGCCTTAGGTGCGTCTCTCCAAAATATAATTGTCCAAAGCGAAGAAACTGCCAAACGGTGCATCAGATATTTAAAAGAAACCAATGCAGGACGTGCGACGTTTTTACCATTAACTGCGATTAAGGGCAGAGAGCTTGATGAGCCTGATTTAAAAAACGAGGAGGGCTTCCTCGGCTTAGGTCACGAGCTTGTTGAATATGATGCGAAATATGAGAATATAATTAAATCGGCACTCGGTAAAACTGTAATTACCGATGATATTGATACTGCGACCTTCCTTGCGAAAAAATATCAGTACAGATTTAGAATTGTCACCCTTGACGGACAGGTAATTAACGCGGGCGGTTCATTTACGGGCGGCTCGGTTAAAGAAAGTGCTGGTATAATTTCGAGAAAGCAGGAGCTACAGGCACTCGAAAAGGAACTGGTCACACTTAGGGATACTCTTGAGCTTGTTAAGGGCAGTCATTCGCAGCTTGTCGCCGAGATTAATAAAATGGCGATTGAGCTTGAGGGCTATAAGGAGCAGATTAGTGCACAGGGCAGCGAAGAAATCAGGCTTACGGCTGAGATTGGCGGTATTGATAACCTTATTCATCAGTGCGAGGAGCAACTTGATAACGCAGAGGTAGTCATTGATAAAAACAAGGGTCAGATTGCCGCAAGTGAAGCCGTTATCGCAAAATATAAGGATATTTTAGCCGAAACAGAAGCGGCATTGGTAGAAAAAAATGCGATTATTTCGGAAAAGAGCAAGGAGCTTGAAGCCGCATCGGAAAAACGGAGTGAGCTTTCCGCTGAAATAACGAGATTAAATCTCGAAATTTTAAGCACTGAAAAGGATATTCAGAATTTAGAGGATAGAATAAAATCTGTCGAGGATAATAAGAAAAACCTCGGTCAAAGCAGTGATAAATTAAAATCAGAAATAGCAGAGCTTGAAGTAAAAAACACCGAGCTTGAAGCAAAAATAAACGAAACCAAGCAAAAAATTGACGAGGTAAACAAGGGTTACAGCGATAATCAAAGCGAAATCACAAAGCTCCTTGCTGAAAACAATAAAATTGAGCAGAGAATTTCTGGCTTAAATAAAGAAATCCGTGAAAAAATGGAGCAAAGAGAAAAATTTGCGACGGCTCTCGTGCTTTCAAGAGAGAAGAAAAGCAATATGGGCGCCGAAACGGATAAAATAAAAGGCGATTTGTGGGATAAATACGAGCTGACACCAAGTGAAGCAAAGGAAAAGGCACAACCCTTACAGAATACCCGTGAAGCGAAAAATCTGCTCCAGGACATCAGAAGAAAAATCTCGGCTCTCGGTAACGTGAACTTTGCGGCTATCGAAGAATTTGTCGAGGTGAGCGACAGGTACGGAGTTTTGTCCACACAGCTTGACGACCTCGAAAAGTCAAAGGCTGACCTTGAAAAGCTTATCGTGAACCTGACTGCTGAAATTAAAGAGAAGTTTCTTGCAAGCTTTAATGAAATAAATCTTCATTTTGGTAAAATTTTCAGCGAAATATTCGGAGGGGGTAAAGCGCATCTTGAGCTTACCGACCCCGATGATATTCTAAGCTCTGGAATTGAAATATTTGCGGCACCCCCCGGAAAGCTTATAAAGAATTTGATTTCGCTTTCAGGCGGCGAGCAGACTATGGTTGCGATTACGATTTATTTTGCTATTTTGCTGCACCGCCCGACACCCTTCTGTATGCTTGACGAGGTAGATGCGGCGCTTGATGAGGCTAATGTTGTTAAGTATATCAGCTATCTTAAGCGGTTTTCAAACGACACCCAGCTTATGGTAATCACCCACCGCAGAGGAACTATTGAGGGTTGTGATGTGTTGTACGGTGTATTTATGCAGGAAAAAGGCATATCAAAGCTTCTAAGACAGGAAATCATTGACGATTTAGACTTAAAATAACAAAGGATTTTAATATAATGGGCTTATTCAGTAAATTAAAAAGCGGACTCCAAAAAACCAAGGAGTCGTTTTTAGGAAAAAATGATACGCTAGTAAATTCTTTTAATAAAATTGACGAGGATTTTTTTGAGGAGCTTGAAGAGACGTTAATTCTTTCGGATATGGGTGCAAAAACAGCATCAGATATTTGCGAAATGCTCAGAACAGAGGTTAAAAAAACTGGCACCACCGACCCTGCCGAGGTAAAAGAGCTGCTTAAAAAAATCATCACAGGGATTTTAGAAAGCACTGACGGATTAATCTTAGCTACAAAGCCCTCGGTTATACTGGTAATAGGCGTTAACGGTGCGGGAAAGACTACCACAATCGGAAAGCTTTCGAGAAACTTAAAAAGCGGCGGTAAAAAAATTCTGGTTGCGGCTGCTGATACCTTCAGGGCGGCGGCGATTGAACAGCTTGAAATCTGGACTAACCGTGCAGGTGTAGATATAATCAAGCACAGCGAGGGCGGAGACCCTGCAGCAGTTGTTTTTGATGCCTGCAAAGCAGCAGCGGCAAGAGATACCGATGTATTAATAATAGACACAGCAGGGCGGCTCCATAATAAAAAAAATCTTATGGATGAGCTTAAAAAAATTTCACGGATTATAAACACCCAGCTACCCGAAAGCAGCGTAGAAACCCTGCTGGTGCTTGATGCTACAACAGGGCAAAATGCAGTAAACCAAGCTAAATTATTCAGTGAGGTTGCTGAAATTACAGGAATTGTTCTGACAAAGCTTGACGGAACGGCAAAAGGTGGTATAATAATACCTATAAAGAACGAGCTGGGGTTATCGGTTAAGCTTGTCGGTGTTGGTGAGAGCATCGAGGATTTACAGCCCTTCTCGGCTTCGGATTATGTAGACGCACTTTTTAATGAAAATTAATTGAATGTTAGCTTGTAAAAGGAAGGACACTGCTTTGAAAATAATTATAGCTACCAATAATGATGGTAAGGTACGGGAATTTAAGCAGATACTGGAGCCTCTCGGGTATCTGCCTGTATCACTAAAAGATGAAAATATTAGCGTTGAAATCGTCGAGGACGGCGAAACCTTTGAGGAGAACGCTCATATTAAAGCGAGGACAATACACGAGATGACGGGGCTTCCTGTCATTGCAGATGATAGCGGGCTCGAGGTCGAGTTCCTTAACGGTGCGCCTGGAATTTATTCGGCACGTTACGGCGGCGAGGATTTAAGCGATAAGGATAGATGTCAGCTTATTCTCGACGAGCTTCAGGGGGTTGACAAACCGCTTCGTGATGCCCGTTTTGTATCAGCTATATATTTTATAAAAGATGAGGATACTGAATATTCAGTAACTGGCGAGGTTGAGGGTTTTATCGGTGACGAGGCTATGGGTGACGGCGGCTTTGGGTATGACCCGATATTTATGCTTGACGATGACACCAGTATGGCAATGCTTTCTGATGACCAAAAAAATAAAATCAGCCATAGAGGTATGGCTTTAAGAAATTTACTTAAGGAATTAAAAACTGATGATAACAAGTAAGCAAAGGGCGTTTCTCAGAAAAACAGCCAACAGCTATGACACGATTTTTCAAGTAGGTAAGGGTGGAATTAACGAGCAGCTAATAAAGCAGGTGAATGAAGCGCTTGAAGCTAGAGAGATGATTAAGCTGCGAGTTCTCGAAAATAGTGATTATTCCGCAAAGGAAGCAGCGGCAGAGATAAGTGAAGCAACGAATTCTGATGTCGTTCAGGTTATAGGCACACGTTTTATAATCTATCGAATGAATAAAAATCCCGAAAAAAGGAAAATAGTTTTAGATGTTTAAAATAGGCATTTTCGGCGGTTCGTTCAATCCGCCGCACAATGGACATGTTAATATTGCGATTAACACAAAAAATGAACTGATGTTAAATAAAATGATAATTATGCCCACGGGGACCTCGCCGCACAAGGATAAAGCGAAGGTTAGCTTTGAGGACAGATACGAGATGTGCCGTCTCGCTTTTTCGGGTTACCCCGATTTTGAGGTGAGCGACATGGAGGGAAGAACCAGGGGGCGCAATTACACCATAGATACGCTGAGAATTCTGAAAAAGCAATATCCCTCAAATTCGCAGTTTCATCTTCTTATCGGCGCAGATATGCTGTTCTATTTTGAACAGTGGTACAAGTATGAGTCAATTTTAAAGGAATGTACCGTTGTCGCTGTGGCTCGTGAAAATGGGCAGTATGTCGATATGCTTGAGTATGCCACCGAGCTTGGCAGAGTGAAGGTGCTTAATCTGCCTGTGCGTGTGGTTTCGTCAAGCCAAATCAGAGATAATGTAGAAAATAATATTCCTATAGATAGTCTCGTCCCCGAAAAAGTGGGGCAGTATATAAAGGAGAAAAACCTGTATATATAATGAAAGCTAGAAATTATTACGTTACACTTGTCGAGAGAACACTTTCGGGGAAAAGATTTATACACAGTAAAAACGTCGCCGATATGTGCCAGTCGCTTGCGGAAATTTACGGTTGCAATAAAGATAAGGCGTATATTGCAGGAATACTGCATGATGTCAGAAAGGAAGCTGAGACGGCTTTACAGTCCGACGAAGCGGCAAGATGCAGATTTTCCCCCGACCCTGTGGAGCTTGTTACACCGAAGCTTCTTCATGCACTCTCGGGTGCGTATTTTATTGAGGAGCATTTGGGGATAACTGACGAGGATATGCTTCTTGCGGTGAGATACCATACAATAGGAGCACCTAACGCCACGACTCTTCAGAAAATCGTTTATATGAGCGACTTAATCTCGGTAGAACGGGATTATTCTGATGTAGAATATTTTAGGTCATTGACCTATAAAAACCTTGATGATGCTTTTTATGAAGCACTCAGGTGGTATCTTAAGGACAAGATTGACAGAGGGGTTAAGATTACAAAGCACTCCATTAATGCATACAATGATTATGCAGGAAATAAATAGGGGAATAAAGTTTGAAACAAATTTTCATTATCTTTTGTTTTACAGGTTAAAATTTGTTTCAAACCGCTGGGTGACAAAGCAAACGGGGATACTCCCCTACGGCAAAACTCGTCCTCGGGACGAATTGGCTCAGCTTGTCATTGGCGTAAGAGGAAGGATGGTCATATAAATGAAAGATTTAACCGATATCGAAATTTTACAGAAGGCTGTGAAAACACTTGACAGCAAGAAAGCAAAGGATATTAAGATAATAAAGATAAAAGAGCTTTCCATAATTGCAAATTACTTTTTAATCGCTACGGGCACCAGCTCAACGCAGGTTAAAGCTCTCGCTGACGAGATAGAAGTGTCGCTTGAAGCCGCGGGGCTATCTCCTAAGCGTACTGAGGGCTATCAGGGAGCAAGCTGGATAATACTAGACTATATCGACGTCGTTATTCATGTTTTCTACGAGGAAACCAGAGATTTTTATGATTTAGAACGGCTTTGGCAGGACGGAGAGTTTATTGATTACAATGAATTTCTAAAATAATGTAAAATTGCTAAAAATTACTTGACAATATAGAATATATATTGTATAATGTTTCATGTACTTTAGTTTTAAGTAGATAACCTAGTGCCTATTTGAAAAAGGCAAAGGAGGGGAAATAGATTGGCAGAAGTTCGTCTTGGAAAGAACGAATCCTTAGATACTGCATTGAAACGTTTCAAGCGCTCATGTGCAAGAGATGGTGTTTTAGCTGAGGTTCGCAAAAGAGAACACTACGAAAAGCCTTCGGTAAAACGCAAGAAGAAATCCGAAGCTGCTCGCAAGCGCAAGTTTTAATTTAGGTCATACGGTAAGCGGGCTTTATGTCCGCTTGCTATTTTTTTATACCACATTTTATTAAACATGATAGGATATGATATTGATGTTCAGACCTAAGCTTTGGATTAAAAATGTTTTTAATATAGATGAAGTCTTTTTAAGAGAAAACGAAATCGAGGGCTTAATCCTCGATTTAGACAATACACTTTCCATGCACGGAAGCCCTGCCGCAGAGGAGGGTGTCTTTGAATGGCTGGCGTTAATGAACACGCTCGGTGTAAAGATGATGGTGGTTTCGAATAACACGAAAAAGCGTGTTACTCCGCTCGTAACCGAGCTTGGACTGCCTTTTATTGCGTTCGGCTGTAAGCCGATGCCTTTTGGGATACTGAAGGCGGTTAAAAATCTCGGCGTTGATAAGCGAAGGCTTGCTGTGGTTGGTGACCAGATTTTCACCGATGTTATAGGCGGAAATATCTGCGGGATAAAAACTGTTCTTGTTGAGCCCTTCCACCTTGAGGGAGGGAGACTGTTTAGGCTAAAACGCGGTCTTGAGAGTCTTGTGTTTAAGCGTGATTATTCGAAGCTTAAGGAGAAAGGTGATAATAAATTTTGAATATTACATTTGGACCTGGCGGAAATTCGGATAGCTTCGCTGACAGGAAATTAAAATTCCCTGAAAATATTGCAGAGTATCTTAAGGAATTTTCCTTAAATGGTTATGAAATAGAATGTGGACGAGGCGTAAATATCAGCGCAAATACTTATAAGCTTTTACCGCAAATCGCAAAAGAAAATAATATTTATATATCCCTCCATGCGCCTTATTATATATCACTGTCGAGTGTGGAGGAGGAAACAAGGCTAAAAAGCATCGAGTATATTTTACAATCGGCGACGGCTGCAAGGAAGCTGGGTGCCGAAAAAATAGTGGTACATTCAGGCTCGTGCGCCAGTCTCAGCCGTGAGGAGGCACTTGACTTAGCCTCTGATACGCTTTTTCGAGCGAGGCAGAGGCTTATTACAGAGGGGCTGGAGGATATTATAATCTGCCCCGAAACTATGGGTAAAATTAATCAGCTTGGAACACTTGATGAGGTTCTGGAGCTATGTAAGGTAGATATTAGCTTTTTGCCATGTGTTGATTTCGGGCATCTCAATGCACGCACGTTCGGAGGTATAAAAACGAAGGCGGATTATGCAGATATTCTGGGTAGGATTGAGGATACTTTAGGCTTTGAGCGATTATCTAATATGCACATACATTTTAGTAAAATCCAGTACACAAAGGGCGGGGAAAAGACACATCTGACCTTTGAGGATAATGAATATGGCCCTGATTTTGAGCCGCTTATGGAGCTTATAGCAGAGCGTAAGCTGTCTCCGAGCATAATTTGCGAGTCGCAAGGTACTCAAGCCGAGGATGCCGCTAAAATGAAATATTATTATGATAAGGAATGTAAAGATTATGAAAATCAGCGTAATTAATGGTCCTAATTTGAATATGCTAGGCACCAGAGAACCCGAGATTTACGGTAAGACTACGCTTCAGGAAATTAAAGAGGATATTATCATGAAATGCCTTTCTAAGCGCCATGAATGTGTGTTCTTTCAGTCCAATCATGAGGGCGATATCATTGACAGAATACAGGCGGCGGGTGAGGATTGCGATGTTGTCATTCTTAACGCAGGCGCATTAACGCATTATAGTATAGCGGTAAGGGATGCCATTTCGTCAATAAATACACCTGTTATCGAGGTGCATCTTTCAAATATCAACGCCAGAGAAGATTTCCGCCGCAATTCCGTTATTGCGCCTGTTTGCGTGGGTTCAATCTGCGGTTTTGGCAAGCGGTCCTATCTTCTTGCACTTGAAGCAGCTTTTGAAATGTTCGATAAAAAATAGGAGGCTTTATGAAGCGAATTGCTAAGATTACCTCGGAGCTCTACGACGCACATCAAGCGGCGCTGGTTACGTCTAAGACTAACAGGCGGTATATTACTGACTTTAACTCGTCGCAGGGTACGGTTGTAATAACAAAGGAGCGCAGTTATTTTCTGATTGACTCGAGATATTACGAAAAGGCTGTTGAGGTGGTAAAAAATTGCAAGGTAATTTTAGTCACGAATTTTGCCGAGCAGATAAATTATATCTTGACAAAGCATGGTATTGAGGTTGTTTCAATAGAGAGCCAAACCATGACTGTTAATGAGCTTACGGATTATATCGAAAAATTTCCGCACATCGAATTTGACTCGTCATCGTGGCTGTCAGATAATCTGGGTAAACAGCGCATAATTAAAACCGACGAGGAACTGAAAAAAATCGAAACTGCCCAGCGAATTGCTGAGCGGGCGTATGGGAAGCTGGTTACTAAAATCAAAGCAGGGCTTACCGAAAAGCAGGTGGCTGCACTTTTGAATTACTACATCATGGAGCTTGGAGCCGATGATATTTCGTTCCCGACAATAGCGGCATCAGGCGTAAATTCTGCTATTCCTCATGCTGAACCCAGTGACAAGCCGCTTGCGGAGGGTGAATTTCTTGTTATGGATTTCGGTGCCGTTTACAGCGGGTATCATTCGGATATGACAAGGACTATCGCAATAGGCACACCTACTGATATTATGCGGCGGGTTTATGATGCTGTGCTTGGCGCCAATAACGATGCTATGAAGTCAGTAAGAAGCGATATATCGGGGAAGCTGATAGATAATGTGGCGCGCAGCACACTCGAGGCGTGGGGATATGAAAAGTTTTTCGGTCACAGCTTAGGTCATGGGGTAGGCTTAGAAATACACGAGCCGCCCAGTCTTTCGCCAAAGAGCGACAGTATGCTTCATGAGGGTATGGTTGTTACGATTGAACCAGGTGTTTATGTACCGCATAAGTTTGGGGTTAGGATTGAGGATATGGTTGTGGTTACAAAGAATGGCTGTATTAATCTTACAAAGACACCAAAGTCGCTTATTTGCAAATGAAGTAACGACACGACGGTTATTAAAACTTGAAAAGTTTTAATAAAAAGCTTGCAATATTATGCAAAATAATGTAAAATATATAGGATAGAATAAAAGGGTAATAAAAGGAAGGATTTTAATATGATAACAGCAGGAGATTTTAGAAACGGTGTAACATTTGAGGAGGACGGAAACGTTGTCCAAATAGTTGAATTCCAGCACGTTAAGCCGGGTAAGGGCGCAGCCTTTGTTCGTACAAAGGTGAGAAATGTTATAACTGGAAGCGTGGTTGAAAAGACTTATAACCCAACCGCTAAGTTCCCGACAGCCTTCGTTGAGAGAAAAGATATGGAGTATACTTATGCCGACGGCGAGTTATACTATTTTATGGACAACGAAACCTACGAGCAGGTGCCCGTAAGCAAGAATGAGCTTGATGACAACTTCAAGTTTGTAAAAGAAAACATGGTTTGCAAGGTGCTTTCGTATAAGGGAAAGGTTTTCGGTGTTGAGCCTCCTACCTTTGTTGAGCTTGAGGTTACTGATACAGACCCTGGCTTTAAAGGCGATACTGCGACTAATGCTACAAAGCCTGCAATTCTCGAAACAGGCGCAGAGATTAAGGTTCCGTTATTCATCGAAATCGGCGATATGATTCGCATAGATACCCGTACTAATGAATACATGGAACGTGCCAATAAGTAAAACTTGATAAAATAGACTCGAAAGAAAGGACTATAATTATGACTATTTCAGAAAAGGTTGCCTACATCAAAGGACTTGCCGAGGGCATGAATATGGATTCTACCACCAATGAGGGAAAGGTTACTTTAGCAATACTTGATGTGCTTCAGGATATGGCACTCACCTTAGAGGATTATGACGATACCTTTGAGGAGATGGCAGAGGTCGTTTCGGATATCGAGGAGATTGTTTACGAGCTCGAGGACGAAATTTTCGGTGACGAGGATATCAATTTCGACGAGTATGATGATTTCGAAGATGATGTTTATGAGATTACCTGCTCTAACTGCGACAAGACAATTACTGTCGATTTCGACGTGATTGAGCAAGGCTCATTAAGCTGTCCTAACTGCGGTGAGCTGATAGAATTTGATGTGGAATTCCTCGATAGAGAGGACTGCGACTGCGGCTGTGGACACGATTTATAAGAATTAAACATTCATACAGCATTAAGGTTTGTTACCTTTATTAAAATATTTATCGAAAGACGTCGATTATTAAGATCGATGTCTTTTTATCGTAAATCGATTTATAATA
>JAVBPL010000054.1:0-11330 GCA_031549645.1 Ruminiclostridium sp.
AATGTAACACTTGAAAGCGGTACAGGCTGTGTACAAACAGCTCCTGGCTTCGGTGTTGAGGACTACGAGGTTTGTAATTCTTATAAAGGAATGTTTGAAATAATTGTTCCCGTTGACAGTAAGGGCAAAATGACAGCCGAGGCAGGTGCAAATATAGCTGGAAAAACCACCGATGAAGCTAATAAAATAATCGCAAAGGATTTAGAAGAAAAAAATCTGCTCTTTGCGATGAACAAGATAAACCACTCTTATCCGCACTGCTGGAGATGCCATGAGCCGATTATTTATCGTGCAACAGAACAGTGGTTCTGCTCTGTAAATAAATTTGTCGATGATACAGTAAGGTCAATTGAGGAAACAGAATGGATACCAGCATGGGGTGAAGAAAGAATTAAAAACATGGTACAGGACCGCAGCGACTGGTGTATTTCACGTCAGCGTAGATGGGGTGTGCCTATTCCCGTTATCTACTGTAAAGAATGTAATAAACCAATCTGTAACGATGATACAATAAAGGCGATTTCTGAGCTATTCAGAAATGAAAGTTCTGATGCCTGGTATGCAAAGGAACCTCGTGATTTTATCCCCGCTGGTATAAAATGCGATTGCGGCTGCACCGAGTTCGAAAAAGAAATGGATATTTTTGACGTATGGTTTGACTCAGGCTGTACTCATGCAGCTGTTTGCGAGCAGAGAGATGAGCTTATTTCACCTGCTGATATGTACCTTGAGGGTGCCGACCAATATAGAGGCTGGTTCCAATCGTCTCTTTTAATTTCTGTTGCGCTTTACGGTCATGCTCCGTATAAATCCGTTTGCACTCATGGTTGGGTGGTTGACGGCAAGGGTGAGCAGATGCATAAATCCAAGGGTAATACAATTTTACCAGAGGAGATTATCGATCAGTATGGTGCTGATGTGCTTCGCTTATGGGTTACATCTCTGGATTTTCATTCAGATTTGCGTGTTTCGCATGAAATGATAAAACAAATTTCCGAAACTTACAGAAAAATCCGTAATACAGCGAGATATATACTTGGTAATATCTGTAATGGCGATGGCTTTGATCCTAATAAGGATTTAATGCCGATTGATGAGCTTACTGAGCTTGACAAATGGGCTTTGTCGAGATATGATAACTTAATTGATAAGGTTAAGGTTTCGTATGAAAAGATGGATTATTACCATGCCTATCACGCAATAAACAGCTTTTGTGTTCTTGATATGTCAAGCTTCTATCTTGATATAATCAAGGATAGATTATACTGCGAAACTGAGAAGGGCGAGCTCAGACGTTCTGCTCAAACCGCAATGTATTTAATTCTTCATGGCTTTACGAAGCTGATTGCTCCAATACTTTGTTATACAGCTGACGAGATTTGGAAGGAAATACCTCATCTCGCAGATGACGATTGCGAAAGCGTAATTTTCAACCAAATGCCCGAAAAAACTGGGGTAACTTTAGGTGATGCATTCAAGGAAAAGTGGAGCAAAATTAATCAAATCAGAGACGATGTACTTCAGGCGCTTGAACTAAAGCGTAACGAAAAGCTAATCGGTAAGTCACTCGAAGCTAAGGTTATATTATATACTGATAAGATGCCCGAAAATATTACCGAAAGTGAGCTTGCAGCTGCATTCATAGTTTCTCAGGTCGAGATTAAGAACGGCACAGGTGAATTTAAGGGGAATTGTGAGGATATCACAATAACCATAACAAAAGCCGATGGTGAAAAGTGCGAACGCTGCTGGACCTATACCGAGGAAATAAACGGAGACAAGCTTTGTCCCAGATGCGCTGGTGTTTGTAAGGACGGAGCAGGTGTATGAAGTATGTTGCATTACTAGTATCGGTGATTTTAATAGGAATTGACCAGCTTACAAAGTGGTTAATCACCGAAAATATGATGCTTAATGAAAAAATAAAGATAATCGGAATAGGCGATTTTGAACTCTTAAACTTTATTAGAATTCAACCTAATGAGGGGGCCGCGTTTGGTATTTTACAAGGAAAACAAGGTTTTCTTATAACCATAACATCGGTATTTCTTGTTGCAATTATAATATATATGTTTACTAAGTATCCTAAAGGTAAGCTTACTATTTGGGCACTGTCGTTAATAATTGCAGGTGGGATAGGAAATCTTATTGACCGAGTTCTATATGGCGAGGTTACAGACTTTATTCAAGCCTTTTTTATGAAGAATACTATATTTAATTTTGCAGATATTTGTGCGGTTATAGGCTCTATTATACTAATAGTAACGATATTCTTAGATGAAATAGTTTTGCACAAAAATCGTAAAACTCAAAAAGAAGAAGTGCTTCTAGAGCAAAATCAGAATACTGATGATTTATAATTACGATAGCGAATGCTCCGAAATCAGAATTGATAAATATATCTCGGAAAAAGAACCGCTTTTATCAAGGTCTGCGATAGTCAGTATAATCGAAAATGGCGGCTGTAAAGTGAATGGCAAGCAGGTACAAAAAAACTACAAGCTGAAAATAGGAGATAATGTTGATTTCACCGTCCCTGAAGCAAAGCCGACAGACATATTACCTCAGAACATACCGCTTGATGTAAGGTATGAAGATGATGATGTTATTGTAATAAATAAATCAAGAGGAATGGTAGTTCACCCCTCACATGGGCATGATGACAATACCTTGGTTAATGCGCTTCTTTATTATGCAAAGGATAGTCTTTCGGGCATAAACGGTGAGCTTAGACCTGGAATAGTTCATAGAATTGATAAGAATACCAGCGGTTTACTCTTAATTGCTAAGAACGATTTTACACATGCTAGGCTCGCAGAGCAGATAGAAAAACATTCACTCACTAGAGAATACGAGGCGGTTGTAAATGGTGCTGTTAAAGAAAACGGTATCGTTAATGCACCAATAGGACGCCATCAAAACGACCGTAAAAAGATGTGTGTAACCACTGTTAACTCAAAAGAAGCGGTTACTCATTACGAGATAATAGAAAACTATGGGAACTCCACCCACTTAAGATTAAGGCTCGAAACTGGCAGAACACATCAGATAAGAGTGCATCTTTCTTATATAGGTCACCCAGTCTCTGGAGATGACGTTTATGGAAACGGTAAACCAAAGTGGCTAGGAGGGCAATGCCTTCATGCAAGGAAGCTAGGCTTTATACACCCTCGGAGTGGCGAGTATATAGAGGTAACAAGCGAGTTACCCGAATATTTTATTAAAATGCTAAATGAAATCAAACGGAGTTATTAGTTTGAAAAAACTTATTAATACATTTTGGTTTTTTGAGAAGAAGTTTTTTCAAACCCGCCGCTACACTCTCAGTGGAGTATTTTCGAGCGTAGCGGCTCGGAAGGAAACGATTATTAATGTATAAAAGGCTAAAAGAAACCTTTTTGATGACTGATGTGGACGGAACACTTTTAAACGACAATCATCAGATAAGCGAAAAGAACAAGGAAGCAATAAACGAGCTTGTAAACGCCGGCGGGTTTTTCACAATAGCAACAGGCAGGGGTATTTCAATGGCAAAGCCGATAATAACCGAGCTTGATTTAAAACTTCCAGCAGTGATATTCAATGGTGCGGCGGTTTATGATACAGTAGAAGATAAGATTTTATGGAGCTCAAGCCTTCCTAAGGAGGTATTGGGATATCTAAAGGCAATTCATAACGAATTCCCAACCTGTGCGGTTGAGGTGCTTTCCCATGATACTGTTTGGGTTCCATATATTAATGAGCTTGAAAGACAACATCTTTCACTTGGTAACGTAACTCCAAGGCTTTGCGATATAGATGATTTAACAGGGCACGAGTGGATTAAGTGCTTAATAGTTGACGAACCTGAGACCATAGACAAGATGATCGGTTTTATCGAAAAACGGGGATTTGACAACGTACACTGGGTACGCTCCTCACCTACATATTATGAAATGCTGCCGCTTGGAGTAAATAAAGGTGCAGGTTTTAAAAAGCTACTAGAAATAATGGGCTGTGATGATAAATTTATTGTAACAGCAGGCGATTACATGAATGATACCGAAATGCTTCAAATGGCAGACTTAGGTGTAGCAGTCGAAAATGCACAAACATCTGTAAAAGAAGCTGCGGATATTATAGTCACCGACAACAATCATAATTCTATTTATGAAATAGTCGAATATTTGAAAAGGATGGATTAGAAAATGGATAAGGCACTGCAAAAGCAACTTCAAATCACCGCTGTCAAGGTTCGCATGGGTATAATCGAAGGTACCTTTAATGCAAAATGCGGTCACCCAGGCGGTTCTATGTCAATAGCAGATATTTTAACATATCTCTACATGAACAGAATGTGTGTTGATCCCGCAAACCCTATGATGGCTGAAAGAGATCGCTTGGTTCTTTCAAAGGGGCATACAGCTCCTGGTTTATATTCTGCACTTGCACAAAGAGGTTTTTTCCCAGTTGACGAGCTTAAGACACTCAGAAAAGCAAGCTCAAGACTTCAAGGTCATCCTGTTCTAGGCAAAATACCTGGTGTTGATATGAGCACGGGCTCCTTGGGACAAGGTATATCGGCGGCTTGTGGTATGGCCTTATCAGGCAAAATAAGTAGCGATAATTATAGAGTATATACAATTTTAGGTGATGGCGAGCTTGCTGAGGGTATGGTATGGGAAGCAGCTATGTTTGCTGCTCATTATCAGCTCGATAATCTTTGTGCGATTGTGGATAACAACGGTTTGCAGATTGACGGTAAGGTTAGTGATGTAATGTCGTCATACCCAATTGATGAAAAATGGAAGGCATTCGGCTGGAACGTAATCGTGATTGATGCTCATGATTTTGAGCAGATTGAAAAGGCATTTGACGAAGCAGAGAGAAAGTCGGGACAACCTACTGTTATAATTCTTAAGAGCACAAAGGGTAAAGGCGTTTCCTTTATGGAGAATAATGCTGGCTGGCATGGCAAAGCGCCGAACGAGGAAGAATACAAGAACGCGATGGGCGAATTGCAAGCACAGCTTGATGAGCTTACAAAGAATTAGGGGGTACGAATAGATATGGAAAAGATTGCAACACGAGACAGCTATGGTGCGGCTTTATGCCTCCTTGCTGAAAAAAGAGAGGATTTAGTAGTTCTAGATGCAGACCTCGCAGAGGCTACTAAAACTATTGTATTTAAGAAAAAATATCCCGATAAGTTTTTTGACTGCGGAATACAGGAAGCTAATATGATGGGTGTTGCTGCTGGTATTGCTACAACTGGTAAGCTTGTATTTGCAAGCACCTTTGCGATGTTTGCGGCAGGTAGGGCCTTTGAAATTGTGAGAAACAGCATTGGTTATCCTCATCTCAATGTAAAAATTGGCGCAACCCATGCAGGAATATCTGTCGGTGAGGACGGCGCATCTCATCAGTGTAACGAGGATATCGCATTAATGCGTTCTATTCCTGGTATGACTATCATTAATCCAGCTGACGATACAGAAGCAAAGGCTGCTGTTTTAGCAATGGCTGATTTTAATGGCCCGACTTACTTCCGTTTTGGACGGCTTGCGGTGCCAGTATTCAATGACCCTGAAACTTATAAATTCGAGCTTGGCAAGGGTGTTACCTTAAGAGACGGTAATGATATTACAATTGTTGCAACAGGACTTATGGTTTACGAAGCGATTGTGGCAGGCGAGGAGCTTGCAAAGATGGGTATTAATGCCCGTGTTATTAATATTCATACGATAAAGCCGCTTGACAAGGAGCTTATTATCAAAGCTGCACGCGAAACAGGCAGGATAGTAACAGTCGAGGAGCATTCCGTTATGGGTGGTCTTGGCTCTGCCGTTGCTGAAGCTGTAACAGAGGAATTTCCTGTTCCTGTTATTAAAATTGGTGTTAACGATGTATTTGGCCATTCTGGTCCTGCTGTGGAGCTTCTTAAAGAGTTTGGCTTATCATCTGAAAATATCATTTCTACCGTTAAAAAGGTATTGTCTAAATAATTCTATTGAGCCGCTTTTAACAAGCGGCTCTTTCCTTGCATATAATAAATCTATATGGGGGAATTCTGATGGAATATATGAGCGATTTAGATATAGATGAAACTGCGGTGATTGTGGAATTAAACGCAGATAATTCAATTAAGAGACGCTTAATTGATATGGGGCTTATAGAAGGAACCAAGATAAAGTGCCTACATAAAAGCCCGTTTGGCGGAATTGCGGCGTATGACATAAGAGGTGCTGTGATTGCGATACGTTCAGAGGACAGCGAAAATATACATATAAGTAAAATTCTGTGACAATACGTTAATAAAAATTATTCACTCTTTTGATAAATAAATCTTGCCAAACTTTGCAGAATATTGTATAATTAATTGAATATGACTTAATACAGTATTGGAATGTAAAGTTTGAAACAAATTTTCATTATCTTTTGTTTTTACAGGTTAAAATTTGTTTCAAACCGCTGGGTGACAAAGCAAACGGGGATACTCCCCTACGGCAATACTCGTCCTCGGGACGAATTAACTCAGCTTGTCATTGGCGTAAGAGGAAGGATGGTCATAAAAATGAAAATCTTACTTAAAAATGGACAGCTTGTCGATTATGCTACCAATGTCGATGCTATAAAAGATATATATATAGAAAACGGAATTATAACTGAAATCTCTGATTTTATAGAAAAAGACGCCGATGAGGTAATTGACTGCAAGAATTTAACAATCATACCTGGTGTGTTTGATATGCATATTCACCTTCGTGACCCTGGACAAACCCACAAGGAAGATATTTATACGGGCTGTGAGGCAGCAGTTGCTGGCGGTGTAACAGGAGTGCTTTGTATGCCTAATACCTCGCCTGTTTTGGACACGCCTGAGCTTATAAAGTATGTTGTTGATAAAGCAAAAACCGCTAAAGCTAAGGTTTACCCCGTTGCTGCTATAACCAGAGGCTTTGCAGGACAAGAATTATCGGATTTTGAAGCACTCAAAGCCGCAGGAGCAGTTGCTGTATCCGATGATGGACGTCCAGTAAAAAATTCGGCACTTATGGCTAGAGCTATGATAGAGGCGGGGAAGCAGGACTTAACAGTTATATCCCACTGCGAGGATTTAGATATAATCGATGGCGGAATAATAAATTATGGCGAAATTTCTAAGAAGCTTGAAGTTAAGGGTATGCATAGAGCTAGTGAAAACATAATTACCTCAAGAGAAATCGGACTTGCGAGAGATTATAATACTAAAATTCATATTGCCCATGTTTCTACAAAAGAAGCCGTTAATGAAATCGGTAATGCTAAAAAAATGGGTATCAATGTAACCTGTGAAACAGCTCCGCATTATTTTATACTCACTGATAAAGAGCTTTTAAAAAAAGATGCCGATTACCGAATGAACCCGCCGCTTCGTGAAGATGATGATGCAAAAGCAATTATTGATAATATTAATAATGGCGTAATCGATGCAATTGTAACCGACCACGCACCGCATACGGCAGATGAAAAAGCAGATTTTTTAACCGCTCCTAATGGAGTAATAGGCTTAGAAACCTCGCTTGCGGCTACTTTAACACAGCTTTACCACATAGAAAACGTTTCGCTTCTTGAAATAGTGAAGCTGATGTGCGTTAATCCCAGAAAAATTTTAGGTATCAGCGGCGGTTCTATAAAAGTCGGAGAGACGGCGGATATTGCGATATTCAATAAAAACGAGGAATGGGTGGTAATACCTGACAAGCTCCATTCAAAATCAAAGAACACCTGTTTTAAGAATATAAAGCTAAAGGGTAAGGTTAAATATACATTAGTCGATGGTATAATAAAATATAAAGACTCGTAAAAATGAAAGGAAGATGAAAAAATGTCATTTGATACACTGATTGAAAAGATTGTAAAAACACAAAATCCAACTGTTGTGGGGCTGGATCCAAAGCTTGACTTTATTCCAGACTATATCAAAGAAAAGAATTTTGAGAAATATGGCGAGACATTAAAGGGCGCCGCAAAAGCAATACTTGAATATAACAAGGGGATAATTGATGCAATTCATGAGGTGGTGCCAGCGATTAAGCCACAAGCTGCATATTATGAAATGTATGGACCTGCGGGAGTGAAAACGCTGCTCAAAACTCAGGAATACGCAAAACAACGCGGAATGTATGTGATAACAGACGGAAAGCGTAATGATATAGGTGCAACAATGGAAGCGTACGCCACAGCACATTTAGGCAGAGTAAAGGTCGGCAGCAACGAATATTCACCATTTTGCGCAGATGCACTTACTGTCAATGGATATCTTGGAACTGACGGTATCACACCGCTCTTAAAAATGTGCGAGGAATACGACAAGGGTATATTCGTACTGGCGAAAACCTCAAATGTGTCCTCTGGAGAATTACAGGACAAGCTTATAGACGGAGTTCCAGTATACGAAATAATGGGCAGAATGTGCGAGGAATGGGGCAAAAATCAAATAGGTAAGTACGGCTATAGCTGTGTAGGTGCGGTTGTTGGTGCCACGTACCCCGAGCAAATAACCGAAATGAGAAATAAGCTGAAGCACACCTTCTTCCTAATCCCAGGTTATGGTGCACAAGGTGGTGGGGCAAATGACATTAAAAATGCATTCGACGAAAAGGGACTTGGTGGTATTGTTAATAACTCGAGAGCGATTATGTGCGCATATCAAAAAGAAAAATGCGATGAGCATGATTATGCTGGTGCTGCACTTCGGGAAGCAATAAGAATGAAGAATGACTTATTAGGTGTAATCGGGGAAATCTCCCTATAATATACGAAAGGAAAAGTTTTATGGATTATAAATCAGACAAAAAAGCATCCTTGATTTTAGCCAACGGCACGGTAATCGAGGGAAAAGCTATAGGTGCGGTAGGAACTACAATCGGAGAGGTTGTGTTTTCCACCTCGATGACAGCGTATCAGGAGGCTTTATCAGATTTAAGTTATCACGGACAGATTTTAACCCAGACCTTTCCTTTAGTGGGAAATTATGGGGTCAATAAGGATGACAACGAAGCGGTCAAAACATCAATTAACGGCTATATTGTGCGGGAAATTTGCGATGCACCGTCAAATTTCCGCTCAGACGGTAAGCTTAATGATTATCTTTTGAGCAATAACATAATAGGAATTTGCGATATCGATACCCGTCATTTAACGAGATTATTAAAAGAAAATGGCGATATGAACGGTATGATAACCACCGAGGATTACGACTTAAACAAGGTGCTTGAAGAGATTAAAAGCTTTGAAATAAAAAAAGCGGTGGAAGCAGTTAGTGTAAAGGAAATATTATCATATACAGCAGAAAAGCCTCTATATAATATCGTAGTAATAGATTACGGACATAAAAAAAGTCTTGAAAGCGAGCTTCTTAATAGAAACTGCAATCTGACAATATATCCTTACAATGTATCAGCGAGCGAAATAATAAGTAAAAATCCAGACGGAATTGTCTTGACAAGCGGACCTGGTAATCCCGATGAAAACTCCGAGTGCATCGAAACCATAAAAGCTTTGCTCGAAAAGAAAACACCGATATTAGGAATAGGTCTAGGACATCAGATGATAGCAAAAGCTCATGGCTGTACCAATATTAAAATGATAAACGGGCACCGAGGCGGAAATCAACCGGTAGTAAACTTAAAAACGGGAAAAACGTACATTACCTCGCAAAACCACGGTTACACGGTTGAAGCTGAGAGTGTTACATCAGATATTGGCATTATCACACATATAAACGCAAATGATAAAACCTGCGAAGGAATTTTATATGCAAATATGCCAGTATTCAGCGTTCAGTTTAACCCACAAACACTTGGAGGAGCAAACGATACCGCATACATTTTCGAAGAATTTATAAAGATGATAGAAAACAACAAATAATTTGAGAGGGATAACGATGCCATTAAAGAAGGATATTAAAAAAGTTTTAGTAATTGGTTCAGGTCCGATTGTAATTGGACAAGCAGCAGAGTTTGATTATGCGGGAACGCAGGCCTGCCGTGCACTCAAGCAAGAAGGCTTAGAGGTTGTACTTATAAACTCAAACCCCGCAACTATCATGACTGATAAGAACATGGCTGATATTATCTACATAGAGCCATTAACACTTGATGTAGTTAAGAAAATTATTTTAAAAGAAAAGCCTGACAGCATACTGTCAACCTTGGGCGGACAACCGGCTTTGACGTTATCAATGCAGCTTGCGGAGGAAGGCTTCCTTGCGGCGAATAATGTTACGCTTTTAGGTGCTAATCCTTTGACTATACATAAGGCAGAGGACAGGCAAGCCTTTAAAGATACAATGGAAGAAATTGGTGAGCCTTGTATCCCATCAAAGGTTGTTGAGAATGTCGAGGATGCGGTTCAGTTTGCTGGTGTAATTGATTATCCAGTAATCGTAAGACCTGCATTCACGCTTGGCGGCACCGGCGGCGGTATTGCGTATGATGAAGCAGAGCTTAGAGAGATATCGACTAACGGCTTGAGACTTTCACCGATTACACAGATACTGGTTGAAAAATGTATCTCGGGTTGGAAGGAAATTGAGTTTGAGGTTATCCGTGACGGTAAAGGTAACGCAATAACTGTATGTTCAATGGAAAACTTCGACCCTGTTGGCGTTCACACAGGAGACAGTATTGTTGTGGCTCCTGCGGTAACGCTTTCTGATAAAGAATACCAAATGCTTCGCACCGCAGCACTTAACATCATACAAGCTCTTGAAATTGAGGGTGGCTGTAACTGTCAGTTTGCTCTTCATCCTACAAGCTTTGAGTATGCGGTAATCGAAGTAAACCCTCGTGTAAGTCGTTCTTCGGCACTTGCCTCAAAGGCAACGGGTTATCCAATTGCTAAGGTTGCTACAAGAATTGCAATCGGGTATTCACTAGATGAAATCTTAAATCAGGTGACTGGTACAACCTATGCTTGCTTTGAGCCTGCGATAGATTATTTGGTAGTGAAGTTCCCAAAATGGCCCTTCGATAAGTTTGTATATGCGAAGAAAACATTAGGCACTCAAATGAAGGCCACGGGCGAGGTTATGTCTATCGGCACAAGCTTTGAAGCCGCTATAATGAAAGCGGTTCGTTCTATAGAGCTTGGAATGGATACTTTATCAAAGCCTACTTTTAATAAATATAGCGATGAAGAAATAATTGCGGCATTAGGAAATGTAGATGTTGACAGAATGTTCTGTATTTTTGAAGCACTAAAGAGAGGTGTTTCACCTGAGAAAATCTGCGATATAACCACTATTGACAAATGGTTTATAATAAAACTTAAAAATCTCGTAGACCTTGAAGCTATGCTTGCTGACG
>JAVBPL010000010.1:0-26639 GCA_031549645.1 Ruminiclostridium sp.
TAGTGACTCCATTTTATTTATTATATCAATGTTGATTTGGTCAGTATCAAAGCAGTATAATTTTAATGTTTATAATCTTAATTCACAAAAAGGATCAATTGAATTAATATCTGAATATCTCAATGATAATTCTTTTAAAGCAGGAAAATTAAGCAGTTCATCAGATATTATTATATCGGCATAATTTATTGTAAGACTTTCAAGATTTTCAAGCTTTATTTCGTTTAAACACAATTTGGTTTTGCCACATTCGATGTCAAGTTCGGTTAGGTTCATTCCATTTAAGAAACTAAAATCAGAAGCGTAGCTTGTCGGTTCGCCGTTATAATATACCCCTGGATAACCATTACGGTATATTGTTAATTTTTTAAGCGAATCGAGCTGTGCGAGCAATGAGATATCGATATTTTCTTCTGATATATGAAGCATTAATTCTTTATAAGGTCTGAATAATTCGATATCTTCTTGTGTTAAATCCTTATACAACGAAAGTTCCAATGATTCTGGCAGTGGCTTAGATTCGGTTATTGTTGTTGTAGCCGAATCTGAGCTTTGCATCGATGTAATATCAGTTGATGTATCTAGGGTAATAAGCTCACTTGATGTTGTTTCTGTAGTCTCTGCTATTGTTTCGCTTTCAGTTTCATTTAAATTTTCGCTGGTATTATCAATTACAGCTTCTACAGGGTTTTCAACTGCTACGCATCCAGAAAATATAAATGCTAAGCTTATTGTTAGAATAAATGCATATAGTTTATGTTTCATGTATTTTGATCCTTTCGTTATGTCGCTTTAATTATACAATAGAAGTTAAGGTTTTGCAAGTTACAGATTGTTTACAAATAATACGGTTAAGCCTTTTAGAATTATGTAACCCTTTATTCGAATAAGCTCCCTGAGGGTTACCCACAAGCGACTATGATAACGAGCCCTCTGAAAACCAGAACAATGCAGCTTTACTGGCGGCAATAGTGGGGGTAGAGGCTATTGCAGTTGCCGCAGGTGTGATTATTTTTAACAAGAAAAAGGGAAAATAATATTTATTATAATAAATAACAAAACCGCCGACATTTTAAATCGGCGGTTTTGCGCGTAAAATAAAAATTATGTTTATTATAGTATTATTCCAAAAGATATGTTTTCATTTTTTCGTCCGCAGACTTAATCATTGTCTCTAAATCGATTTTTTCAGATAAATACTCATAAAAAGGATCGTTATATATTTCACTGGGAATGTTTAACACAATGCACGAGTTTTTATAGATACTATATAAATCATTTAGATATTACGTTTGCTTATAATGTGTTATATCAGAAAAAACCATAAGGTCTTTTCTATCCATTAAGTATTTGGCTAGTTGCCTTATATAGTTAAGTGTTTCATCTAAATTATCAGAGTTTGGGTTTACAACTATGAACGAAATATCTGCAGGTGCCGCAACATCGGGGTAAAGCTTTGGCAGTGAAGAAAATCCTATTCGGTCATTATTGATAACGCTTTTATAATCTAGCATGAAGGGTTGTCCAGAATCAAAAAGGAAATAATCTAGATAACCATTTATAAGTGAGTCATTACAGCTGGAAACATGAGAAATTAATTCATATCCCTTTGTATAATTAAATTTATTTTTAATCAATTCGGCAAGGCTTCTAAACTCATTTGTATCAAAGCTATCAAACTTAGATGTATATTGAAATATCATTTGTCGCCTAAAATATTCGCCAAAATAATTGTATTTTTCGCTATATTTACTTTCGTTTTCGTTTTTTGTATTGAAATCAGCAAGCTGTTCATAGGTCACACCATTCTCGAAATCGAGACCGACTTCACGGCAGGCGTCTTTGTTGTATATCAAAAAGGGTACATTTATCGAAATAGGAAGCATCCAAATATTACCATCGATTGTTGCAGCATCTTTAATATAGTCGAAACAGGAGTTAATGTAATTTTGTACCTCGGTTAATTCATTAAGCGGATAAAATAAACCGTTTTCCTTTAGGGTATTCGAAAAGTCTTGTGTTGAATATACTTGACATATATCATAGTCTTTGTCACCGGCTAAAACACGCAGTGCAAATCCTTCGTATCCTGGATACTCGCTAAGTATATTATATCCGCAACCAAAAGGAGATATGCCTAGCTTCTCCGCGGAAATAAGGTTTATTGGTTGATTGTAATGGATAAAGTCTGACAGCTTAAAGCGTTTCATAACGTTTTTTGAGTTGATATTCTCTTTGACAAACACATATCCGTTCTTATAATATAATTCTCCGTATAAATTAACGTCTGGTAAAACCTGTACAATGCCCTTTTTTGAATCGGGAGATGTAGCACAAAGAGCTTTGTTTGAGTTCACAAGGCTTTTGTTTAAGTATATGAAGCTATTATCGCTGTCATAAATCTCAAACTCTGCAATATCGCTGAGCTTGGTGTAGATTTTTTCGCCAAAAGTGCCATGAGTGGTATCATACTCAATAAAATGGTAGCCGCTCTTGCTGTCATAAGCGTAAATTAATATGTTGTTGGTTGTAGTTTTTGACCAGGCAATAGGATTATCGGTAAAGATAATATCCTCCTTGCCATTCTCAATATCAACCCGTACCAGAGTTTCTCCGCTATTAATATACAAATCCTGGGGGTCAAAAAGCTTATAATCTTGAGGCCCGGTTTCAATATCGCGCGCGAAAAAATATAAATAATCGCCAACTAGAATTAACCTTTTAAAGCTTGTTAAATCGTATCGATTAATCTCATAAATTTCCCGCCATTCGTCTGTTTTCGAATTGTAGACACATAATATAGCACTGTTGGAGTTGTCTGTTGAAACTGTTTGCTTGAAATAATATATATTATCGCCACTTGCGATAAGCTTGATAATAGGGCATTTAAGATCAATTATCTCGGTAGTACCTAACTCCCCCGAGAGATTGTATGTATAAAAATAATTTTCGCTCTTTTCTGTTGGTATACCCAATTCATCAATTTCATCAGTAAGGCTGTAATCAAATACGTTAAAAATCATGTCGCCGTTATTATTAACTGTATAGTTATATAATAATATTTGCTCGTCTATATCGTAAACATATATATCCGAGTCTTCAATGGAGTACGACCAATCGTCAAGCTCCTTCGTTTCGTCGCAAGCAGTCATTACTAATAAATATATAGTTATTGCAAGAAATAATATGATTTGGTCTGTTCTTATAATCCTCATTTGCCTAGCTCCTTAAAAATTGCCACCTTTGTTGTGGAGGGTACTTCTTTGTCAAGAACTGTGCCTGTAAAATTGTAGCCGTAGAAATCCAGTACACCTAGTGAAAAATTCCCGTTCGAATGTAGTAAAATTGGATATATGCTAACTCCATCGGTATACAAATAGCAAGGCGAACCTTCTAAAATATTAAGGCTTTCATCAAGAAGTAGTATTTCCTCGTAGCTGTTGTTTTTTATATCATACTCGCAAAACGGATATGGAAAGGAAACATATAACACTCCGTTTACATCTACATAATCATTAATTTTAGAAAGTGGTATTTGTGGTAAGAAGGTGTCGATTTCCTGTGAATTGTATACTATATCTTTCTGTTCACCTGAAATTAAATCAATGTAGCAATTAATAAACTTATCTGTGTGTTTAGAAAAATAAAATCTATCGCCAGACACATATTCACCGTCAAAGTGCACGGTAGAGTCGGTTAAAATATACTCATTCCCGTTTTCAAGATTTTCCATTTTGTATCCAGCGAAGTTGCCCTCCTCATTGAAATACATACCAATATCATATTCCTTGTAATGGTGAATAATTATACTATATATATCATATTTTTGGGACTCGTTTTCGCCAAAAGGCAAATGAAATCTTGCCCCGCCGTATTTTTTATAGTAAATTCCGTTTTGGTCTATATTAAAGCTTACAACATTACTATCAAGCTGTGCAAGTTCCTTTGTTTCAAGGTCGTATTCGTATAATTTGCCCGGATTGTATTTTTCAAAGTAAACATCTATATCGCTGCACAATATAAAGTATAGCTTGTCGTTCCAATAGTTTATAAATTTTACTCTTTTATCGAGTATAAGAGAACTTACACCTTTTTTTAATTCGTACAGATAATTGTCATTTCCTATATTGACATAATATAGAGAGCCTGAGTCGGTGTTAGGACAAATAACCCCTGGATAAAATGAATTTTTATATAAATTAATCGAAAGATTTCCAGTTTTTGGGGTTCCTGCTGTTGATGTTACACCTTTAAAATTCACAAGACTTTCTGTAATTTTCACTACGGTATCTGATATGCTGCTCTTTGTCTCTATAATCGGCTCCTTGTTTTGCTCCTCAACCGGTGTAGCACATGCGGATAGAAAAAATAAAAACAATAATGGCACATATTTATACTTCATAATTTAATCCTTTTTCTACAAATAAGATAGTTACGATTTTTCTCTTTGATTTCATTTAAACCTCCCAAACACTTAAGCTGATACATATTACCCATACAATATTAATATGATATATAATAATCTGTAATTATAATATCACATATATCAAATTATGTCTATGTAAAAAATTACTAAAATTATATATACATATGTGGTAAATTAACAAAGGTAAAGACGGTGTACAGAATAGTGTATGTTGATTCTTTCGTTTTTTTGCGTTTTTTATATACTATAATATAATTTTTTTTGAGTTCGTTTGTATTATTATCTAATATTATATAGCTAAAGATAGGTTTTTGCAAGTTACAGATTGAATGTAAATTAATAACCAATAAGCTCAGCGGGAAGATTAACAGAAATGATGTGACGGGGTTCATTTAAGCTTACCCCGTTCTTTTTGGTATAATTTTACAGTTTTGAAAATAACATGATTAAATGGACAAGTAATTATTTCACTTTATGGAAGTTATTCTTATGCCATTTTATGACAAAAAAGCTTGATTACTGACATCAATTGTAGTATAATAGATATGTTCGTTTTAAAGATAACGTATGCTTTAAACTAGAAAGGAATACTTAAATATGAAATATATAGGGCTTGACGTTGGTTCAACGACGGTTAAAATCGTCGTCCTCGATGAGCAAAATAGTCTGATACATAGCAAATATCAGCGGCATTATTCAGATATCAAGAAAACGCTTGCAGAGGTGCTTTCTGAAGGACTTTCGACAGTTAATGACGATTTCGTTTCGGTGGCTGTTACAGGCTCGGGTGGAATAAGCGTTGCAAAATGGCTTTCTATTCCATTTGTACAGGAGGTAAGCGCAGGTGCAAACGCTATCGAAAAGCTAATTCCAGAAACTGATGTCGCAATCGAGCTTGGCGGCGAGGATGCTAAGATTACATACTTAAAGGGTGGCTTGGAGCAGAGAATGAATGGAACCTGTGCTGGAGGCACGGGTGCGTTTATAGACCAGATGGCGGCACTCCTTAACACCGATATTACGGGACTAAACGAAAAAGCTAAGGATTACCAGACGATATATCCGATTGCCTCACGCTGCGGTGTGTTCGCTAAGAGCGATATACAGCCGCTTTTAAATGATGGTGCAAGAAAAGCTGATATTGCGGCATCTATTTTCCAGTCAGTGGTAAACCAGACAATCAGCGGACTTGCCTGTGGTAAGCCAATTAGAGGTAAGGTTGCTTTTCTCGGCGGACCGCTTCACTATCTTTCTGAGCTAAGAAAGCGTTTTATCGAGACGCTAGCTTTAACGCCCGAAAATATCATTTTCCCAGAGAATGCCAATCTTTTTGTGGCTATGGGTGCGGCGCTTTCTGATAACCGCTCGGAGGTTTCTGTAAAAGAATTAAACGATAATATAGAAAAGCTTTCCTCGGTTGTGGTGCATGAGGTTGAGAGACTGGCACCGTTATTTAAGAACGAGGAGGAGAAGAAAGCCTTTCTTTCACGCCACGCCGAAAATAAAATTCCCGAAGCTGACATAAATACCCAAAAGGGAGCTTGCTACCTCGGTATAGATATGGGCAGCACCACCACAAAGGCTGTATTGATTAATAAAAACTGCGAAATAATATATTCGCATTATGACAACAACATGGGCGACCCCTTGAAATCCGTTATCGGCATCTTAAAGGATATTTATTCTAAGCTGCCCGAGGGAGTTTTCGTCGCTAAAGCGACTGCAACGGGTTACGGCGAACATCTTGTTAAAGCAGCTCTCGGTATAGATTTCGGTGAAATCGAGACTATGGCGCATTACAAGGCTGCTGAAAAGCTCCTCCCTGGGGTTGAGTTTATACTCGACATCGGCGGTCAGGATATGAAATGTATGCGGGTTAAAAACGGCGAAATCGAGAGTATCCTCTTGAACGAGGCTTGTTCCTCGGGCTGCGGCTCGTTTATCGAAAACTTTGCGAATGCACTTGGCATGAAATCGGCAGAATTTGCCGCACTTGGACTAGAAGCCCAAAATCCCGTGGACCTAGGCTCAAGATGCACGGTGTTCATGAATTCCCGTGTTAAGCAGGCGCAGAAGGAGGGTGCGAGTGTCGCTGATATTTCGGCGGGACTGTCGTATTCTGTTGTTAAGAACGCGCTCTTTAAGGTTATAAAAATTCGTGACCCCAAGCAAATGGGTGAGAAAATTATCGTTCAGGGAGGTACCTTCCTCAATTCCTCGGTGCTTCGTGCGTTCGAGCTTACCGCAGAGCGTGAAGTTTATCGTCCCGACAAAGCAGGCTTAATGGGTGCATATGGCGGTGCTCTTATTGCGCTTGAAAGAGACGACGGCTTAGGCTCAGGTGTTGCAGGTAAAGAAAAGCTTGATGATTTTCAGATTAAAAAATCTACCGCTCGCTGCGGCAAATGTTCAAATAACTGTCTCCTCACAATCAGCAAATTTACTGACGGTTCTATATATATTACCAACAACCGCTGTGAAAAGGGTGCGGGCAAAAGCACTCTCGGTAAGAGTGACAAGAAGCTCCCCGACCTCTACGACTGGAAGTATAAAAGGCTTTTTAATTACGAGCCTATTCCCGAAGCTGATGCTAAGAGGGGCGTTGTAGGTATACCCAGAGTTCTGGGACTGTATGAAAATTATCCGTTTTGGTTCACGTTCTTTACCGAGCTTGGATATTCGGTAAAGCTTTCGCCGAATTCCACCCGTGAAATTTACGACCTAGGTATCGAGACTATGCCCTCTGAATCGGTTTGTTATCCGGCGAAGCTTGCGCATGGGCATATCACGTCGCTTTTAAATGACGGCGTAAAATTTATTTTCTATCCATCGCTTCCTTATGAAATGGACACAAGAAACGAAACTGGCAGCGACAATCATTATAACTGCCCTGTTGTTGCAACATATAGCGAGGTTATAAAGAACTCGGTGCCTGAGCTAAGAGACCATAAGGTAAGCTTTATGAACCCGTTCCTGCCGATTTATGACAAGGAGCGAATGGCAGACAGGCTTGTCGAGGAATTCACCGAGCTTGGCATATCGGGAGCAGAAATCGGAAAGGCGTTAATTAAGGCTTATGCCGAGGATGAAAAATTCAAGTCTGATATAATGAAAAAGGGCGAGGAGGTTCTTGCCATACTCGAAAAAACGGGTGAAAAGGGTATAGTTCTTGCAGGTCGTCCTTATCACGTTGACCCCGAGATAAACCACGGTATTCCGCAGATGATAAACGGCTACGGCTTTGCGGTACTGACGGAGGACAGCGTTGCGCATCTTGAAAAGGTCCAGCGGCCTATCCGTGTTGTTGACCAGTGGATGTATCACACAAGACTGTATTCATCAGCTATGGTTGTCAGCAGCAAGCCGAATTTAGAGCTTGTACAGCTTAATTCCTTCGGCTGCGGACTTGATGCAATCACCACCGACGAGGTTCAGGAAATTCTACAAGGGCATGGACGTATGTACACAGTTCTTAAAATAGACGAGGTTAACAATCTCGGTGCTGCAAGAATTAGGCTTCGTTCATTGATTTCTGTCATCGAGGACAGAGCGAGAAAGGGCGAAAAGCCGCCTGTCAAATATGATGGGTATGTTAAGCCTCCGCTCTTTACCAAGGAAATGAAGAAAAGGCACACTATTATTGCGCCGCAGATGTCGCCCATTCACTTTGAGCTGCTTGAAGCTGCCTTTGCGCATACGGGCTATAATCTTGTTGTGATGAAGGATTATTCAAAGCAAGTGGTTGACACGGGGTTAAAATATGTCAATAACGATGCTTGCTATCCTGCAATTCTTGTTATCGGACAGCTTATGACTGCTTTACAGAGTGGAAAATACGATTTAAGCAACACTTCGGTGCTGATTACTCAGACGGGCGGAGCCTGCCGCGCCACGAACTATGTCGGTATGCTTAAAAAGGCACTTAAGGACGGCGGTTATGATGACATTCCGCTTATTTCTCTGAATGTTGTGGGCATGGAGAAAAACCCTGGCTTTAAAATTACGCCGTCGCTTGCTATGAGAGCGTTTATGGCTATAATTTACGGCGATGTGCTTAGCAGATGCCTATATAAAACCCGTCCTTATGAAATGGAAAAGGGTGCGGCTAACAGACTTCATAAAGAGTGGAACGATAAGCTAGGCACAGAGCTTAAGTCGCTGAGTATAAGTAAATTTAAGAAAAATGTCAAGGCTATTGTAAAATCCTTCCTCGAAATCCCAACCTTTGATATTGAGAAGCCGAGAGTAGGAATTGTCGGTGAAATCCTCGTAAAATATCACCCTGTTGCGAATAACAATGTGATTGATTTAGTCGAGGAGGAGGGCGCAGAAGCGGTAGTGCCAGACTTAATGGGCTTCATCTATTATATCTGCGACCATGCTAACACCAGAGCAGAGCTGCTCACGGTTTCGAAAAAGAGAATGGTTCTATCAAACTGGGCGATTAAGCTTCTCGAATGGCTCGAAAGCTCGTACAGCGAGTCCTGCCGAGGAACGAAATTCGGAGAGTTCATGAAAATTTCCGAAATGCGCACCCTCGTTGACGGCATAGTTTCGACTGGCAATATTGCGGGTGAGGGCTGGTTCCTGTCGGCTGAAATGATGGAGCTTATGCATAGCGGAGTAAATAATATTATATGTATGCAGCCGTTCGCTTGTCTGCCAAATCACGTTACCGGAAAGGGTGTAATAGGTGAGCTGAGACGCAGAAATCCCTTCTCAAACATCATAGCCGTCGATTATGACCCAGGTGCGAGCGAAGTAAACCAAGTGAATAGAATAAAGCTGATGCTTACACAGGCATTTAGACAGATGAATATTCCAACTAAGAGCGAAACAGTTTTCGCAGAGGTTAAGTCGGATTATGATGAATTAATTAATGCATAACGCTTGACAATGTAAGTTAATGGTAGTATAATGTAAATGTAATTTACATTAGGTAAATTAAACTGACAAGAAAGGACAAATAAACATGAGCGATATGAGATTTTCCACAAACAGCGAAGGCTTTAAGCCGAAAATGAGCAATAAAAAAATAGGTTCAATTGTACTTATTTGTGCAGTAGCACTGGCACTTTTGATAGTGCTGTTTAACTGCTTTAGCATTGTACATGAGGGTTATATAGGCGTTAAGTACAGGTTTGGTGCGATTACGCAGGACCATTTGAATGCAGGACTAAACTTCCGTATTCCTTTTATTGAGGAGATACAGGAGATTGATATCCGTAATCAGGTGTACGAAACCACAGCTGATGCTTATACAAGCGACACACAGAACGTTGACCAGCTTCAGCTTAAGCTGAACTATTATTACGACCAGGCAATGCTTTCACAGATTATACGAGAGGTTGGCGTTTCGAACATTCAGGCAAGACTTCTCGTACCGAGCGTAGCTAAGATTGCGAAGAACGAGATAGGTAAGGTTAAGGCAGAGGAGCTTGTACAGTCACGTTCAGAGGTTCAGCAAAGAATACAAGATGAGCTTACAAATGCGTTAAAGCCGTATGGCATCGTTGTTTCAGCCTTTGCTATTGAGAACCTGCGTTTTGACTCGGCATTCGAAGCTTCAATTCAAGCGAAGGTAATTGCGGCGCAAGATGCCCTCAAGATGGAAAACAAGACAAAGGAACGTCAAGAGGAAGCAAAGCAGGTGGTAATCGCTGCACAGGCAGAAGCGGACAGCGTTGAAATTTCAGCCGCAGCTGAAGCTAAGGCGATTGCGTTAATTCAAGAGCAGCTTGCAAGCAGCCCCAATTATGTTGAATACCTCAAGATAATGAACTGGAACGGTATTTTGCCGCAGGTTATCGGAGATGGCGTAAATCCTTTTGTAGTGCTTGACGGCGGTAACCAGACTTCGACAGCAAAGACAAACACAAGCAGCAATACCAACACAAGTGCAAATACAAATACAAATACAAATACAGCAATAGAGTAATATTAATCCTAGATAGAAATGATTAAAAATCAATCAAAAGTCTTGAATATAAGGACTTTGTGCAGATTTTTTACAATCATTTCAAAATATGATTAGTATAAGGCTTGCAATAAGATTTAATATATGTTAAAATAACAATTGCAGTTTATTGTATAATCGCATGGGTTACCATGAGGAAAGTCCGAGCATCATAGAGCGGGATAGCTGCTAACGGCAGCCGAAGGCGACTTTAGGGCTAGTGCAACAGAAAATAAACCGCCTCCGTAAGGAGGTAAGGGTGGAATGGTGAGGTAAGAGCTCACCGGAGTATGGGAGACCATACTGCCGTGTAAACCCTATCCGATGCAACACCGGTTGGTGCGGGGAACTTGTGCCTGCTCGGCATACCCCGTTGAAAGGTGGCTAATGTACAAGCGGGTTTCCGCTTGTACGGGAGTATATTGGCGACGATATACCTAGATTAATGATTATACACGACAGAACTCGGCTTATAGATAGACTGCAACCAAAAAAATGCTATGATGAACATAATTTCATCATAGCATTTTATTTTATAGTTTAATATCCTCTCCTATATCGGCTTTATATTGTTTTGTAATTGCATTTTTAATATATCCGTTTATGCTTACACCTGATTTAGCGGCTGCTTGCTGTAGTGCTTGCTTTGTGCCTTTTTTAATTGTTAAGTTTATACGGTCATAAGCTTTCTCAATATATTTATTAACTGATTTTTGTTGTTTTTTGCTTATTGGTGGCAACTGAAAATCATCTCCTCTTAATATTAGCATATCTATCAACATTAACATTATATCACAATGTAATATTTGCGTAAATATAAGTTTTGCACAAACTATTTGCGTAAATATTGTATATTTTGCCACTATAATATTTACGCAAATAGTGTTATAATACAATCACAGGTTAAGACTTGAAAAAAAGGAGGATTAAAACAATGGATTTATGCATGAAAGCACGGATAAGGGATTTCGTTCTTGAAAGAATGGAGATACTGCACGAGCGGTTGAAATCGAATTTTTATTATAAAGAGATTCGAGAAAAGTATATAACCGAAAGAGAAAAATTTATGGAATTATGCAAAAACTATAAAAAGCAATTTGAAGAATATAGTGATATTAGAACTGAAAAAGAATCTGTCGAATTCTACGAAGCGTATCTTTTAGGTTGTAGAGACTGTATAGAAATTGCATCATTTTTAAGTTCATCAACAGAATTTTTATGCCTATAAGAAGAATTAGGTAGGTCGCTATCAAACGAATATCTCACATTTATCGGATATGAGATACGCACTTAAATCATGAACCGTATATACGGTAGTACAAGAGGTCGGCTACTCTATTAATAGGTAGCCGACCTCTCGATTGATAAATGTTATTTAATTATTTGCTTTTCTTTTTCCGTGTAACAAATATTGAGGCTGTGGAGATGATAAGACCGTTCAGTGCGATTGTAACACCAGTACTTGGGTTTTTGTCGTTTGTGTTACTCTTACCGTTATTTTTATTATCTCCAGTAGTATTATTTGCATTTCCGTCGTTTATATCGTCGTCGTCATCATCATCGTCGTCGTCACTGTCGTCATCGTCACTGTCGTCATCATCATCATCGTCGCCATCGTCGTCGAAATCCGTAATATCATCATCTGCAGATTTCGGGGGTGTAACCTCCATGTATTCGGCGAGTACATACTCTGAAGCGTGGGTAAGTGCTATATCAACAGAGCCGTCTGCGTTTTCAACCGCTTTACCGATTTCGGTGATTGTACCGTCGTCTGCAATATAATAAAGCTTTGCGTTTTTACCTTTAACTCCAGCATCCTTAAGCATTGCAGCTGAGATATTAATAACCATCTCGAAGCCAAATTCGCCGTGTGTTGCGGGTGCTATTACGATAGAGTTTGCAGGTATTTTCTCGTTTTCGGTTACTTGTGTTGCACGGCTAGCAATTACTACTTCAACATTAAGGTCAATGGCAGCTGCATTATCAGTAATCTTAGCGGGGTCAATCTTTATACTTACACCGCTTTCGAGCTCAACAGTTACTACCTTTCCGCTTTCTTTAATTTCATTTAGGATTTCCTTGCTTACTACACTTCCAGTTTTTTCATCAAGCTTGATAACTGGTTTTTCTTCCTTTAGAGCTTCCTTGAGTACTTCCTGTTCGATTACTTTACCCTCGGGTTTTTTATCATCGGTATCTTTTTTATCATCGGTGTCCTTCTTATCGTCGTCGTTATTTTTATCATCTGTTATTGGCGGAATTATAATTGCAACATATTTTGGGTGTAAGGTCATATCCGAGGTTACTATGTCCTTACTCATATCCCATTGTGTTGTGAGAGTTTGTTCCTTATACCAGCCAGTAAAGTTATATCCTGATAAATTAGGTGCTGTGGGGGCTGTAATAGTTTTTCCAATAACAACCTTTTGCTGTAAATCAGTAATAATTTCACCTCTATTATCAGCAAAATCTATTGTGAAAATCTTGTCATAAATATAATCGCCGTTCTTGTCTAAAAATCTTACCTGTTCAATAGCGGCAGAGCCGAATATCATATCAATTTGTGCTGTTAAAATAATCTTCTCCTCAGGAAGAACTACAAGTGGAGCGTCGTGAAGAATTGTTAAGGTCTTTGTTCCGTCAGCATTACCAACGAGAGGTAAAGCGTCGTTGCTGTCGCCCCAAGCATATTCGGTCCAAGCAGTACCGTAAATTCTGCCGTCGTCTGCCCAGTTGTCGCTGCTGTTCAGCCAGCCAATTCTTCCGTATTCGCCTGCATCGATGCCGCTGAAAATTACTTCGACACCGTAAGCATCTGATTGATTCTCGATTTGGTCATAGGAATTGTAATTAAGTCTGCGTATATTTCCATTTGTGAATACGCCTTCTTCAGGATATTCATATACGATGGAATTACCTAATTTACCCCCATTTTCGTCTAGGAAAGTTATAGAGCTGATTGTAAAATCACCAAAATACGCCACAAACTGTAGCCACCAATCACTAGATGAGGTTGCATCGGTCAACGGGTTATCTTTCTGTATAATGATTGTATCAGTTACACTCGGTATGTCGTAATATCCGCCACCCCAAGGAGTCTCGTTGCCGCCCCAGAAATAACTGTTCCAGCTGTCGTCTTTGCCAATCCAGTTAATGGCGCCGTTGTCATATTCTTCAACGTTTCTTAGCTTAACCTCAAATCCACATATTGTGCTAGGATTAGTAATATTTGCTTCTTCGGTATCGATTGTAATTAACTTATTAAGGTTGTTTGTAAATACTGTGCTTCCATTTGATGAATCGCGATAATCGACAGGCGCTCCCATCACATTGCCGTCTTTATCAAGGAACGATACCGTGTAAACATCAAACTCGTTCCAGTATGCATGCAAGTTTATACACCAATCCAGCTCTGTGGAGGTTGTCAAAGGCTTTTCTGCCAAATACCTTATTTGGTTGGTTAAATAGGGTAAATCAACTGGACCTATGCTATTATCGTAGCCAGTAGCCCAGAATACAATTTCCCAGTTTTCAACTGTTTCGTCGTCGGAAGGCGGATAGGGATTCCAACCAACACCGCCGCCAGTATAATCTATAAGGTCGCTGGTATAAATATCGAAGCCGTATATTTCGTTGATATTAGCTATTCCAGAGCTCGTCGGCAGTATTTTCATTACCTGATTGTCGGTATTTCTAATCTTTGTATCAGGTATGTCGTAATGCTCATAATCTGAGAGGTCTACCGTTTCACCGATTTTATTTCCGTCCTTGTCGAGCATAGTTATTGATTTTAATGCTACCTCGCCAACCCAACAAGCAATCGACAAGTTGAAATTTTTATCGTTTTGAATAGTGGTGATAGGAGTGTCGCTTAAATAATGCACCATATCGGTTATATACGGTATGTGATTAGGACCGTCTCCATCAGCACCTGTTCCCCAGTGAACCTGCTTCCACTGCCAGTCCGGGTCGCCTGTTGAACACCAGCCAGTTGTACCAAAGCCGAAATCATACATACGTGAACTGTCGACCTCCATATCGAAGCCGTATACAGTTGACGGATTATCAATATCAGCGTCTGTTAAGTAGAAATTGATGCTATTTGTATTCCGTCCGGTTATTCGTCCATCTGTTGAGTTAATATCTACAAAATCTCCTATTTGGTCGCCGTTTTCATCAAGGAAGCTTATTCCGTTTACAACTATGCTTCCAAGCCAGCAGTTAAATAGCAAGAAGAAGTCACTAGCGGTGATTGTCGTTAACGGTGTATCCTGAAGATAGAAGATTCCTTCTCGTGAGAAATTTGAGTCAAAATCTTTATAACCATCGTCATAATTAACGTCACCCCATGTAGCAATCGCCCAGTTGCCTTCGGCTTCCCAATTAGTGCTTCTGTTCCAGCCCATGTTTCCATGAGTTTCACTACGTGAATTATAACCATCAACATCCATTTGATAACCATAGATTACAGACGGGTCTGATATACCAGCATCTGAGGTTTTTATGGTTATGGTTGTGTTATCAAAACCAGTTATATCGCCGCCAGAAAGGAGGGTTATATCATCATAACCTATCCTATATCCATTTTTATCAAGATACTCTATTGAGTAAAACTTAGCGTTGCCAGTGAAACAGTTAATCATAAAGAAAAAATCGTCATCTGTTCTGGTGGTTAAAGGGGTTGCAGATAGATAGCGTATTTCATTTGTTACGCTAGACGAATCATAAGCATAGCCATCATCGCCAATCGCATCAATTCCCCATGTTGCAATTTTCCAAGTCCAGGTTGGATTTCCTGTATCGTTCCAGCCGATATTTCCGCTTGTTCCTGCGGGAGACGCATCTGTTTTAACCTCAATTGAATATCCGTAGATACTCGAGGGGTCAACTATTCCTGCGTGACGGGTATATGCTTTATACATATATGCATCGCCGCCAAGTGTTCTTTCAAGTCTAGCGTCTATTCCATCGGCAATAGCACCCAGTGTGGTTATGCCAAATGTAAACGACAAGATAAACGATAAAGTCAATATACATGAAATTATCGATTTTAATTTCTGCCTCATAAATTTACCTCCATAATCTTATTAATTTACAGATAGTATAACAAACAATAAGTATTAATACAATACATGATTATTTCTTAAATGTAAATGAATTGTAAATTATTTGTAAATTATTGGCAAAAAAATCATTCGTTTTCAGAAAAAGATGCAGTATGGTTGGCTTTTAGGTGAAACACACCGATTTCCTTATAATGCTCGATTTTATAATCGACAGTCCATAAGCTTTTTTGAAGCTGCTCCATTTGCTTTAAGATATATTCCTTATGCTCAAGAAGGAGGAGGCGGCGTTCCTCGCAGGTTTCATCGCCTTTTAGGCACAGGTTCATGAACTCCTTCATCTTCTCGATAGACATACCCGAGTTCTTAAGGCAGCAGATTAAGCCTATCCATTCTAGGTCGTTTTCCTTAAATTTTCGTATGCCGCTCTCAGAACGTTCTAACAAAGGAAGTAAGCCCTCTCTGTCATAATAACGCAGAGTATGCTCGGATAATCCTGTCCGTTCTGCCGCTTGCTTTATAGTATAGCTAGACATATAAATACCTATCCTTTAAAAATACCGCAGGAACATTGTTCCTGCGGCGTTTTATGTCTAAATTAGTTCTTATAAAAGAATTGAGTGCTCATCGTTTACGTCGAAAAGATGAATGTTGTTGGGGTCAATAGCGAGCTTTACTGTGTCCTGAGGACGTGCAGTAGAACGGCTGCTAACTCTAACGGTAAGCGGGAAGTTCTCGCAGGTGAGGTAGAGATAAGTCTCAGCACCCATCATTTCGGTTACATCAACTGTAGCCTCGATGATACCTGTCTTAGCGTTAGAAAGGAACATTTCCTCGTCATGAATGTTCTCAGGACGGATACCAAGAAATACTTCCTTGTCGAGATAATTCTCGAGAGCTTCATTTTCAGCCTTTGAGGAAGGAAGCTCAACGTAGAACTTGCGTCCTCTGGAGGTTTTTGTGTCCTCTGAGCCGAATTCTACTGTGTATTTTCCGTCAATTTTGATGAGCTTAGCATTGATAAAGTTCATCTGAGGTGAACCGATAAAGCCTGCTACAAATTTGTTTACAGGTGCGCCATAAAGGTTAATAGGGCTGTCAATCTGCTGAATGTAGCCATCCTTCATAACAACTATTCTGTCACCCATTGTCATAGCTTCTATCTGGTCATGTGTTACATAGATAAATGTTGTACCAAGCTTCTTGTGGAGCTTTGAAAGCTCAGTTCTCATCTGCGCACGTAGCTTAGCGTCAAGGTTTGATAACGGCTCGTCAAGTAAGAATACCTGAGGGTCACGAACGATAGCACGACCGAGAGCCACACGCTGTCTCTGACCACCCGAAAGAGCTTTAGGCTTACGGTCAAGGAGATGAGCGATGTCAAGAATTTTAGCTGCTTCGTCAACGAGCTTCTTGATTTCGTCCTTAGGAACTTTTCTGAGCTTTAAGCCAAATGCCATGTTCTCGAACACGGACATATGGGGGTAAAGAGCGTAGTTCTGGAACACCATTGCGATGTCACGGTCTTTTGGAGCAACGTCATTTACTAAACGGTCGCCGATGAAAAGCTCGCCCTCGGAAATTTCCTCAAGACCAGCAATCATACGGAGAGTAGTTGACTTACCGCAACCTGAAGGACCAACGAGAATAATAAATTCCTTGTCCTTGATGTTCATAGTGAAATCTGAAACGGCAACAACGCCGCCAGGGTAGCGCTTATATATGCCTCTAAGTGATAAACTAGCCATGTTTATAAAATCCTCCTAATTTGAATTATAAATTTACATCTAAATAATAACAAAGTTTTAAGGAAAATGATAGTACCTAATTGACTAAATTTTTTTAAAAAGCTTTATATAAAATAACCAACCATGCCAAAACTAGCTATTTGCTGTATGCTTTTTGTTGTGATTATTTACAAAAAAAGTGTAAAAACCGCTTTGTGAAAGCACATTTCTTAAAATTTTTGTGTAAAATGCTTAGTTTAGTAGGTTAATTTTGTGGATTTCGGTACATATACTTGAATATCATTAGAGTATTATAACAGGAGGAATTAGTATGAGACGAAAAAATAATAGGCTAGTGGCAGCGGTGATATTGCTGTTAGTGATAGTAATAGTCTGCGTTTGCTGTGCTGTTAAAAAGGCTGGAGAGGAAAGCAATGCCCGCAGTCCTGAGGATATTGTGCAGTTTCTTAAGTCGTTCGGCTGGGAGACTGATATTAACTCGATGACCGAAAAGGATGTTATTATACCGCTCAAGTTTAGCGAGGTTTATGAGCAGTATAACGATTTGCAAAAAAAGCAGGGTTATGATTTGGCTCCTTACAAAACTGACACCGTTAAAAGCTATACCTTTAAAATAACCAATCACCCTGCCGAAAACGTAGGAAGCGTTATGGCTAACGTCCTTGTGTATAACGGCAAGGTAATTGGGGGAGATATATGCAGTTATGCCTTAAATGGCTTTATGACTGGGTTTAATAACGAAACATAAGCTATTTAAAGATTATTCAAACAGACGGGTGCTTAAATACTTTTCGCCTCTGTCGGGGAAAACAACAACGATATATCCGCTTTCGAGAGTTTTTGCAACCTCTGCTGCCGCCAGCATTGCCGCACCGCTGCTCATTCCGACGAAGATGCCCTCTTCGGAAACTATGCGGCGTGACATTGCATACGCCTCCTCGGTTTCAATCATAATGCTTATATCAATCTGCGAGGAGTCGTAAATAGCGGGTACAATTGCCTCCTCCATGTTCTTCAGCCCTTGTATATAATGCCCCTTCACGGGGTGAGCCTCGACGATTTTAACGTCGGGGTTTTGTTCCTTTAGCATCTTTCCGATACCCATGAGTGTCCCCGAAGTGCCGAGTGACGAGACAAAATGCGTCATTCTGCCGTCTGTCTGCTGCCAGATTTCCTCGGCGGTGGTTTTATAATGTGTCAGCTTGTTGTAGATATTCGAGAACTGATTGGGGTTGAAGTATTTGTCGGGATTTTCTGTTACAAGCTCTCTGGTTTTCATTATTGCACCGTCGGTACCTAGTGCTGCCTCGGTTAAGATGATTTTCGCACCGAACGCCTTAATCATCTTCTGACGTTCAACCGATACGGCTTCGCTCATGACGATTTCCACGTCGTAGCCCTTAACTCTGCCTATCATTGCAAGCCCTATTCCAGTGTTGCCTGAAGTCGCCTCGATTATGGTTTTACCATTAACAAGACAGCCATCACTTTCAGCCTGCTCTATCATCATTAGGGCAATGCGGTCTTTTATGCTGCCTGTGGGGTTAAAGCCCTCAAGCTTTGCGTAAATAGCGACATCTGGGTTCGGGGAAAGATAGTTTATTTTAACCAGCGGGGTGTTTCCGATAGTGTCTAGTATGTTTCCGTACATATAAATCCGTCCTTTCATGCATTACAAGCTTATTATACTAAATAAATAGGACGAAAGCAAGTATCAGTTATTTATTTTTACCTCGTAATGCTTAAGCCAGTGTTCAAGCTGAATTAAATAAGCGAAAAGCTGCGGACTTTGCATAAGCTGACCGTACCAATTTTTTTCGAAGCTCTTTCCGCTTGTTTCTATAAGCTTTTTAAGCATATCAGCTTCAAATATTTCCGTTATACGGCAGTCCTCTGAGCTTAATATTTCGTCGGTGCGGTTAATTACGGCGTTAAAATATGTCGGATTGTAGGTTTTAGGGAACGGTGACTTTTTACGCCATGCCACGCCTCCAGGAAGCATATCCTGAAACGCGTGTCTAAGTAGGCCCTTTTCTCTGCCGTGCCATGCCCTCATTTCCCACGGAATATTATAGACATATTCAACTACACGGTAGTCGCAAAACGGCACTCGGGTATCCATTGCACAAGCACTTGCCATTCTGTCGTTACGGTCTACTAGGGTTTGCATAAACCAGTCGAAGTTCATCATAAACATTTCACGAATACGGCGGTCCTTAGGGCTGTCGCTGCCAAGAAAATCGGCTTCGCGTGCTGTGCTGTGGCAAAAAGAATTTATATATTCGGTGGGATTAATACTGCCAATTACGCCTTTTTTAAGTAAAGCCGCACGTTCGTTTGTCGAGCGTGACCAGGGGAAGCCCTCGGCATAAAGCATTTCCTCGTTATGATACCAAGGGTAGCCTCCGAAGATTTCATCAGCGCATTCTCCGCTTAATCCCACGGAGAATTCCTTTTTTACTTCCTTTAAGAATAAATAAAGTGAGCTGTCAACATCTGCCATTCCAGGCAAATCACGGGCTTCCACGGCGGCTTCAAGAGCATCATAAAGCTGGGGGGTGTCTATAATAACATTCCTTCGTATTGAATTAACGAAATTTGTCATTTCTGTAATCCAGGGGGCATCCTCATCGGGCTGAAAAGCAGAAGCTTTGAAGTTCAGATTGTTGTCCTTATAATCTACCGAGTAGGTAATTAGCTGCTTGTTTTGTTCTCTTAATTTATTAGCGGCAATTACGGTTATAATTGAGCTGTCAAGTCCGCCGGAAAGAAAGGTGCAGAGCGGTCGGTCGCCCGTAAGCTGACGTTCAATGCTGTCGATGATTAGCTCTCTAACGTGCTCAGAGGTCTCCTCAAGGCTCTCGGTATGGGGTTTTGCCTTTATTTCCCAGTATTTATTTAGATTAAAATCTGATTTCGTTACCACAGCAAAATGTCCTGGCTTTACTTCGTATATATTTTTGAATATTCCGTCACCCAGCTTCCTTGCAGGACCTAGTAATGTAATAGAGGCTACGCCTTTTTCATCTATTTCGTGCGGTACTTTTCTGTGGGCAAGCACGGTCTTTATTTCCGAGCCAAATATAATTCCGCCGTCATAACGGTAGAAAAAGAGAGGCTTAACTCCAACTCTGTCTCTTGCTAAAAACAACTTTTTATGGGTATCATTCCAGACCGCAAATGCAAAAATACCGTTAAGCTCCTTCATACATTCCTCACCCCACGCCATATATGACGATAGGATAAGCTCAGCATCACTCCCAGTGGTCAGGCTGTAACCCAGCTTCTCAAGCTTTTTCTTAAGTTCGGGTGCGTTATAAAGCTCGCCGTCGAGAGTTAATATGTATTTAGTGATACCCTGCCCTTTGATTAATAATTGCTCGTTGTTTATTCTGCTGTTTCGGTGTACAAAAAAGCATTCAGGGCTTTTCCATTCACTGCCAGCCTCGGGACCTCTCGGACGCAATGTCTCGGAAAGCTCCGCCATCTGCTTGTGTTCATCTTCCAAATTGTGGGCATAATCAACCCAACCGCTAATTCCGCTCATTGAAAGCCACCTTTCTTTAATGTTTTGTGTTACATAACCATTATATGCGAATTGTGTTTTTTTGCTTAATATTTTATTAACAATCTGTAAAGAAACATAAAGCCATATTGACTTCGGATAATAGCCGTGATAGAATTCTTGTTAAATAGGTAATACATATTTAATATATTATCCATTAAATAAAAAGAGTAGCTCAATAACGAAAGGAAAAGGTTATCAAAATGAAAAACTTAAAGGTATCGCAAAAACTAATAACTAGCTTTTTATTCACCATTATATTGTCGGTGATAATAGGTGTAGTAGGCATTGTCGGAATGTTCAATCTAAACACAAGCATGAATGATATGTATTCGGGTAATATTATTTCACTTGAAAATATGGGCAAAATTCGTGAAACCATTCAAAATCAGCGTGTGGTTTGCTCAAATCTTATAATTTATGATTATCAGTCAAGTATGTATCAGACGTATAAATCGCAGCTAACGCAGATGAGAACCGAAATTGAAGAATATTTTATCGGTTACGAGCCTAGCATTACTGGACAAAAAGATAGAGACGCGTTTGATACTGGAGTAGGTATCTACCATAAGCAGTTTACAGATACACTTAATGAAATTATGTCGTATACTGACCAGAATATGGATGATAAAGCAGCCGAGCTCCTTACAGAGGCTGAAGCGGTTACTAACAACATGGTTAATAGCTTTGATACTTGTTATGATATCGCACAGACAGAGGCAAAAACTGCGAGCGACAATGGCGCAGTTTTGTTCACAACCATGCTTATAATAATCGTTGCAGTCATACTGATTGCGATTGTTATTTCGATGATACTTGCATTTTATATTTCAGGTCTTATTGCAAAGCCTATGAATAGAATGAAATCGGCTCTTGACAAGGTTGGTGTTGAGGGCGACCTCAATTTCAGCTCAGACATTATTGGTGCAATGGAGAAGGATTCTCTGGTGCGTGACGAAATCGGTGAGTCTATGGCTGCGTTCATTAAAATGCTCAAGCGTCAGATAGACATAGGTAAAACGCTTGAAATAATCGCAGGCGGCGACCTTACTCCAAATGTTCAGCTCATCTCGAATAATGATACTATGGGTAAGGCACTTGACAAGATGCTAGGCGAGCTCAATGATATGTTCGGAGAAATCAAGGTCGCATCTGAGCAGGTAAACAGCGGTGGCGAACAGGTTTCAAGTGCGGCACAAGCACTGTCTCAGGGTGCTACTGAGCAGGCAAGTGCAGTCGAGCAGCTTTCGGCATCTATTCAAGAAATCGCAGTACAGGTTAAGGAAAACTCACAGAATGCAGACAACGCTAGTGCACTCGCAATTGAGACGGGTAATGAGGTTGAACGCGGCAACGTGCACATGACCGAGATGCTGTCTGCAATGAATCAAATAAACGAGTCCTCTAACGAAATCAGCAAAATTATCAAGGTTATAGACGATATAGCATTCCAGACCAATATCCTTGCACTTAATGCGGCTGTTGAAGCGGCAAGAGCAGGTGAGGCAGGAAAGGGCTTTGCGGTTGTTGCTGATGAGGTGCGTAACCTTGCATCAAAATCTGCCGATGCGGCAAAGCAGACTACCGCTTTAATCGAGGGTAGTGTCAGAAGCGTTGATGCAGGTACTGGAATTGCACATGAAACTGCAAACTCTCTGACGTTAATCGCAGAAAAAACTGGTAGTGTGAACTCCATCATTAAGGGTATAGCCGAGGCTTGTAACTCTCAGACTCAGGGTATTCAGCAAATCAATGTTGGTGTTGACCAGATTTCAACTGTTGTTCAGACAAACTCCGCAACGGCAGAGGAAAGCGCGGCGGCTTCTGAGGAGCTTTCGAGTCAGGCGAATATTTTGCTCACAAATGTTGAACATTTTAAAATCAGATAAGGCCTACATAAATAATTTACCCCGTGGTTTAAAACCACGGGGTAAATTTACTTAATTTTTGTTATACATAAAATATCGGCACATTATCATTCCGTTATAAAGCTTACGATTTTTATCGGCTTTTTCGCCGAAATGCTTTTCAAATTCTTCGTTTTCGACGATAACGTAAAGCTCGTTATTTCCTCTTGGTAAAAGGCTTCTCCCCATTTCCTTGTAAATTTGCACCGCTTCCTCCTTTGTTAAAAGCCTTTCGGCATAGGGCGGGTTGGTGATAATTTTCATTTTAACAGGATTGTCGGGGTACTTAAAGTCTTTAACTGCACGTTTTTCAGCTTGTATATATTTTCCGACACCAGCTTTTTTTGCGTTATCCATTGTGAGTGTTACACAGGCAGGGTCTATATCGAAGCCGTAGGCTAAAAAATCGCTGTCAGTTTTTATATTTGCTTTTAGTTCATCTTTTTTTTCTGTCCAAAGTGCCTTCGGTATTAAGCCCCAGTCCATTGCGGTGAAACGACGGTTTAAGCAGGGAGGAATATTAAGTGCCTTGAATGCCGCTTCGATAAGTATTGTTCCGCTTCCGCAGAACGGGTCGATAATTACATCACTTCCACGAACCTTAGCGAGGTCAATTAGTCCTGCCGCAAGGGTTTCCTTAATCGGTGCGGCGTTGCTTACTGCACGGTACCCTCTTTTGTGAAGCCCCTCACCGCTAGTGTCAAGGAAAATAGTCATCTTATCCTTGAATAAGAAAAACCTGATTGGGAAAAGCTTACCGCTTTCGGCAAAAGTTTTAACTTTATAATGCTCGGACATTGTTATGACGAATGCCTTTTTAATTGTCCTCTGTAAAGCTGGAATACTTGTCAGTACAGAATTTACCGACTGCCCTTTAACTATTGGGAACTGGTCGTCCTGTCCCACATAGTTAAAAATAGGTATACTCTTTACATTATCGAAAACATCGTCGAAGCTTTTCGCTGTGAACTCTGCAAGCACAATACCTATGCGTTCCGCAGAGGCGCAGCTCATATTCGCTTTTATTAAAACGCCGTCGTCACCAGTAAAGGTCACTCTGCCGTCGGTGCAGGAGATATTTTCGCCTCCCGCTCTGCTTATTTCGAACGAGAGAGTTTTCTCCAGTCCGAAGTGGCAGGGTGCTGTCATTGTGTATGTCATAATATTCACTTTCTTTTTATGTCTTGTAAAACGGTATATAATCCTCGGGGTCGCCGTGGGTTTTCCAGTATGTGCCGTCATGTGTCAGGTCGTCGCAGCTTTCGGGTAGGAACGATTGCTTGTAATACCCGATGGTTTTGTTAGGACACCTTGATGTTGCGAGAAGTCCTGTTTCGTTACAATATTCAATCGCAACAACTCCGTTGTCGGGAGTAAAGCTTCTTTCGGTTTCGGTATCAATCAGTCCCATCATTACATCGTGCCAAACCAGCGCAAGCGTACGCCAGGTGCCGCCTGCATTTGCTCTTTCAATCGGCTTGTGGTCATCATAGCCTATTCTGTATACACCCACATAATCGGGGGTTAAGCCACAGAAAAGGAGATTACTTTCATCGTTTGTGGTACCAGTTTTACCGATAACCTCGACATTCGGGAGAACGGCATTTATACCAGAACCCCATTGGTCCTCTACAACCTTTTTCATCATACGATTTGTAATCCAGGCACTGTCAGAGCCGATTGCCTGTATACCAGTATAATTTTGTTCAAGCACAGTCTTTCCGAAGCTGTCTACAACCTTTGAGTAATAATACGGCTCATAATAAACTCCGCCGTTACCGAAAATCTGATACGCAGCGGCAAGCTCATCAAGCTTTGCGCCGTTCGTGAGAGCACCGAATGCCATAGGTGACCATGACATATCGTTAGTGCTGTCAAGAGTAGTAAAGCCTAAACGGTCGGTAAGACGCAGATACGAGGTCTGAATTCCAATCATGCTTAAGGTACGGATTGCTATGGTGTTAAGCGATTTTTGTACTGCATACCATGCAGGCCAGTACTGACCTGAGCCAGGTGTAGTCTCCTGGTAGTTATAAGGCCAGCGTTCCTTTTCGTCAGGCTTGTTCGGGTCGGGTGTATATTCGCCCGAAATATCTCTAATCATTGTTGAATAGGTTATAAGGTTTAAATCCAACGCAATGCTGTAAACCGATATAGGTTTAATGGTTGAGCCTATAGCACGAGTTGACTGACTGGCTCTGTTGTAGCAGTTGTCGCCCTCCTTTTCGCCGAGACCGCCAGCGATTGCCAGCACATTCCCTCTATAATCCATGAGGACAAATGCCGCTTGGAGTAAATCAGCCTTGCTCGCTGCAGGATCAAAGCTTTTTACGCAGAGGAGCGGGTTTTCAAACAGCTCGGTCATTTTATCCTGTAACTCAAGGTCAACATTCAGATAAACCTTGTAGCCACCGCTTAGGAGCATATCTCTTGCACTGGTTTCGGATACACCCTTAAGCTCTGCGAGGTCAGCAACCACCTGCTTAATAGCTGCATCAACATACCAGCTTTGTGTTACCTTGTAGTCGCCGTTCCATTTGTAGGCTACATTCTGGAGGATATCGCTCCAATCCTCATTTTCGTAGTATAAATCCTCTTCTTCTGGGGAGGTTTCCTGTATTCCGTAATAATCATTATAACGCTCGTCTATATAACCCCAGAAGGAGCCAGAAACAGGCCGTCTAAAGCGTACTTGCTCGTCCATGGCATCTTCATATTCCAGGGTCGAAAGCATACCAAGCTCAAACATTTTGTCAAGCGTATATTTCTGCCTGATGCGTGCATTTTCGGGGCTTGCATAAGGGTTGAAGTTACTCGGTGAACGCACAAGACCTGTGAGGATTGCACATTCAGCGACAGTTAAATCCCTAACCTCTTTATCGAAATAATACTTCGCCGCAGAGCCTACTCCATAGCAGGTTCCGCCGAAGCCTATCCGATTAAGATAGCTTTCGAGAATGTCGAATTTTGTGTATTTTTGCTCAAGGCTTAAGGCTCTGAAAATCTCTCTCAGCTTACGTCCTGCGTTGGTTTTGTTGTCCTTCGTAACATCACGCACAAGCTGCTGTGTTATTGTCGAACCACCCTCGGTGCCTGACATAAAGAAAGCTTTGAAGGTTACGGTTACGGTTCTGGTCCAGTCAACGCCGTCATGCTCGAAATAACGCTCGTCCTCGGTTGCCACAATCGCATCTACCAAATGCATTGGCATATCCTCGATGTCAACCCATACACGATTTTGGTCGGAGCTTAGCTGTTTCAGCTCAACCTCGTTGTTATCCTTGTCGTAGGCGACAATCGAGCTTGTGTAGCTTAATTCTACGTCCTTGAGATCGATGTCAAATGAGTTCTCGGCAAACTGCATTACATATACAGTTAGTGCAACCGCAACAATACATATTGTGATAATAAAAATCAGAAAAATTGTTAAAAAAGTCGTTCCTATAACCCCGAGAACATGACCGACCTTTTGTTGTGGGGTTAGGTGTCCAGGGACAGGTCTCTTTTTAACAGGACTGCGGCTTTTATCAGCTTGCTTTCTTTGGGGTTCTGATGAAGTCTGGTTCTTGATATCGATATATTTTATTCTTTTATCTTCTTTCATTGATAAATCCTTTCGGGAGGCTTGTAATAAACGCTCGGGTTTATTATAGCATAAAGAAAGCAATTTGTTAAGCGTTTTTCTAATTTTTAACCAAAGTGTAATACTTTTTTAATAAATAGGGTAAAAATTAGTCAAAAAATAGGGGGTTGCCCCCCTAAATTTTATTAGCCATATAGTTTTTGAAGCAGTGTAAAATACCAGCCCGCCGAGCCAGTATAAATACTCCAGCCGCCCCTTCCGTAGGCTTCGGGGTTGGTGTAAATATCGGCGCTCATATAATAAGGCTCAGTTTTATACTCGTTACTTCTGCCAAAGGGTGCAATAAGCATGGCAAGCCGCTCTGCCATATCCTCGAGTCCCAGCTCATGAT
>JAVBPL010000120.1:0-8284 GCA_031549645.1 Ruminiclostridium sp.
TATGTTGACTTATTGCAAAGGCTGCATAATGATAAAATAGCTGGTAAGCTTGAAAATTATATTTATTATGCTGAATCAGTCCACATTTTTTATTATCTATGTTCTCTATATTATGATATAGAGTTTAACGATTTAAAAAATAAAATGATTAATTATAGAACAGATATGTTTAAGGATATAATCAAGACTGCATGGGATGGCTGGGATTATACCGACGAATTACATGGTAATCCACTATTTGAAGTTGCTATTATAGATAACATAGTGTATGATGATTATGTATATTACCCGGAATTTGATACTGAAAATTTACTTTTTCATTATAAAATAATATCAGACTTTTTAAGTCCAATTAAAAGCATCTATGACGAGTATGATTTTCAATTTGAAAAGTGGAGAATTTATCCTTTTCCAAAAATGACAGATAATTTCAATAAAAATTCGATTAGTGTAGATAGTGCATTAATAAATCCATATAGTAACAACAAAGAAGAAGCTTTAGAATATCTTGATGTAATAGCAAAAGATCCATTTAAAGCTACAAATGAAATTATTTTTACACAAAAAGATAAAGAATTTTATAAAGAATTTATTGATATAAATTTACCTGTTTTCAATGATGCTTATGACATTATTGAAAATGGATATATAGGTGTTGGTTATATACCTTTGTATGAAGATGACTTTATCATAGATTATCAACAAGGAAGAATAACATTAGAAGAAGCTGTCGAAAGAAAACAGAGAAATGTAGAAATAGCTTTAAATGAATAGAAAAATCATAAAAAGGTATTTCTTCTGTGTGTGCCTGGTTTTGCGGGATTTATAATGTTTACAATATTTTATTTTAATTATATGAGGAAAACATGAAAATGCTAAAAAAAATAGTATCATTTGCATTAATAATAAGTATAACCGCAAGCATTTACGGCTGTGACGGAGCAAATCAAAACGTTATAGATGAAAGCATTGATTTTGGTGTAATGGATCCGGAGCTTAAGTTTTCTCTTACAGACCAGAATGTCCTGTATATGACTGTGTCTGATAAGGGCGAACTGTATGCAGTCACGGAAAACAAAGGTCTTGGTAAATATTCAAGAGACGGAAAACTGATTGAGGGATATAAAAATGCCAACAATCTTAGTAATCTTTGTTATACAGACAACAAAATATATGCCTATGATTATGAAAATAAACAAATTGTTGCTTATGATATTGAAAGCAAAAAGCAGCTCATAATATCTGATAAATTTGATTTTGACATTATGGAAATTAAGGATTTAACTGTAATAGATGACTGCATATATATCTTAGTGGTACCTATGCCCGAATTTGATGATGAGCATCTTCATTTCGGCGATTCAAATGAGTTTGGTTACTCAGATTATGAAGAAAAGTTGTATCGTGTAAGTATAATCGACGGCTCATTTACAGATATGGAAATTTCAAATATAATTTCCTTATATAATAATACAGACTCAAAGCTGTATTATTATTCATTTAATACTGCGAATGAAAGCTACGAGCTTAATCTCTTGAACACCGAGTCAGGAAAGACCTCAAGCGTTGCCAAAATGGACGACGTGGGTTATTTGTTTGCTTTTATTTATGAGAATGGCAACTTTACTTATGCAGACAGCAACCTAAGTATTCAAAACAAGCGAATGTCAGACAGCTTTATCACGACAATTGAAAGTGAAATATTAACAGGACCTGGCAGCCATGTGTGGTATTATAACGGGCACATAATATATAGAAATATACCTCTTTCAATCATCACAGACGAAAATATTAACGAGAAAAATACTATTAAAAGTATATATATAGGCTTTCTGTATGAAGATAAAGCCGACAAGGAGAACATTGACGCAAAAGAAAGAAACCCGCAAGGATTGACAGCATTTGCTGATTCGAATGCTCCAAGCTTAAATACAGCAAATTTGAGTAAAGCTACAGGATTAAGTCTCTCGATTAAAAAGGGCAATATAATGAATCTTGAAGACTTAACTGATTTAATGGCTGGTAACAGTAATATTGATATCTATTTATTATTAAACAGCTATACTACTAAAACCATGAAGGACATGGGGTATTATGTTCCCTTGAATGGCTCAAAGCCTATTGAAAACTATTTAGATAATTGCTTTGATTATTTAAAAGATTTTTCTATTTCCGATAATGGTGATGTATGGATGATTCCACTTGAAACAAACACCGATGTGATATGGTATGTTCCAGAAAATTTTAATAAGTATAACCTTACACCCGAGGATGTAAAATATTTTGATGAATATATAGAAACATTGAAAAAGTTGTATAATGTTAGCGAGCAGCATGCTACTTATGGTTGGTTACTCTATTTCTACATTAACTGTGAAGATCAATACGATGTGTTTTATAATGATTATAAGAATGGATATATAAATTATAATACCGATTTGTTTAAAAAAATATTCACTACCTCATGGGATGGTTGGGTGCGTTACACATCGGCGGAGGCAAATAATGTACTATTCCGCAGACCTTTTGAAGATAGTGTGTATGATGCAAATGGTATTTCAACACAGCCCCAATTTGATACAGAACGAGTTATATTTAGTTATGATATAGCGAAAAATTATATTGAAAATGAATATGGTGATAAACTTAAAAAGTGGAGGGCGTTGCCAGCACCTAGGATTTCACCCGAGATTGATTTTAATTATGTAAATCTTAATATTGCATTAATTAATCCGTATAGTGAAAAGAAGGAGCTTGCTTTGGAATATCTTGAAGCAATAGCATCGGATCCGCAAAAAAATATATATAGCCCTACTTTTACTCTCAAATATACTAGTATGTATAATTCTAGATTTGACATCAATTCAGATGTCTTTAGTGATCTATATGATATTTACATGAATGGTAAAGTATCAGAGCAGTATTATTTAAAACTAAGCGATTCCTTTATTGAAGATTATCAATCAGGCAAGCTAACCTTTGATGAAGCAATCGCTGAGAAGGAAAGATATATTGAGATGTTTTTGAATGAATAAAAAAATAAGAAAAAAGGTATTACTTCTGTGCATACCAGGTTTTGCGGGATTTATATTGTTTTACTTATTTCCATTTTTAAAATCCTTTCAATACTCGATGATAAATAATACCTTAAGTCAAAAATTTGTTTTTCTTGATAATTATATAAGCGTTATCGGGAATAAATACTATCAGCTAGCTCTAAAAAACACCTTCATATTTTCACTTGTGGGGGTGCTTAGCATAATGCTGTTTTCGGTGCTGGTTTCATTTCTGCTTTGGAAAATAAGCAGTAAGCTTTCCTTTGTCAAAAATTTGTTTATGCTTCCCATGATTTTACCGACAGCCAGTATAATAGCCTTTTGGAAAATGTGTTTTGACACTGATTCATATTTTGCTTTGATGAAGGACTCCCCGATAAACGGCTTCTTTCAGGTGCTGCCCATATTTTTACTTTATATATGGAAAAATTCAGGTATAAACATAATTATTATAATGGCGGGTCTTGCTAATATCCCCCCCGAAATAATGGAGGCAGCATCTCTTGACGGAGCACATGGCTTAAAGCTTCACCGTAAAATTACGCTTCCCTTAACGGTACCGTATATATTCTTTGTTTTTGTGTTATCCTTTGTAAACTCGCTTAAAATATTTAAAGAAAGCTATCTCTTTTTCGGGACTAATTATCCTCCCGACAGTGCTTATACTGTGCAGTATTATATGAATAACCATTTTCAAAAGCTCAATTATCAAAATCTAACAGCAGGAGTCATAATTTTCACATTAATAATCACGGTATTTATTTTTATCGCCTATCGCTTAAACAACCGACTTGTAAAGGATGTGTACTAATGAAAAAGATTTTACGCAGCGGCATTGTTTTAATATTAGGTGTGGTGTTCATTTTACCCGTGGCACTGACGTTTTTGAATTCGCTCAGCTTCGAAAACACGACTTTTACCTTAAAGCAATATGTCGAGCTGCTTACGACTAATTATACCTATCTTTATTTCTTTTGGAATTCGGTGCTTTATTCGGTTGTGATTACTTTTTTTAACATTGTGGTTTCATTTCCGCTGGGGTATCTGTTTGCACAGGTGAAATTTAAGGGGCGGGATGCAGTTTTCTTTATTTACATAGTTGTTATGATGCTGCCGTTTCAGGCTACGCTTTTGCCGAATTACATACAGCTTCGGGATTTTGAACTGCTCCAAACTCGGTACGCAATTATTGTGCCGCTTATTTTTTCACCGTTTGCAGTGTTTTTATTTCGTCAGTTTATGAAAAGTATTCCAGCAGAGCTCATTGATTATACAATGCTTGAGACATCGTCGGTTTTTAAGCTTTTCAAATATGTGGTTCTTCCTCATGTCAAAACTGCGGTAACTGCACTTGCTATCCTAGTTTTCTGTGAGTGCTGGAATATAGTTGAGCCTGCACTTATTTTTATATCGGAGCTTAAGGAAGCGATGCCTTTATCGGTTATACTGGCAGAAATACCCGAAAACGTTTCGTTCTCGGGTTCAGTAGTATATATGTTTCCTATTTTGGTATTGTTTTTATTATTCAAAGAAGCCTTGCAATCATCAATGGAGAATTATAAATGGTAAAAACAAAAATTCAAAAAATCTATATAATCTTTTTATTGCTTTTCTTTGTCGTTTTAATTTTACTGACGTTTTTCGGAGACAAGGTTTATTATGCGTTACACACCGAGGTTGAGAGTTATAAGGTCGGCGGTGTATACTCTTTTAACGAGGAAGAATATTACCGACTGCCTGTTTCTTCGATTAGTTATGAGAATGGCAGTGCATTCGTGTATGTAATCGTGACGACTGAGGGCTTTAGCATGAAGCTATATAATATAGAAAAGCGTGAGGTGCTATTCTCGACACCTCCTGATATTGATATTCCTGAAACCTATACTTATGCTTCTACTGGTGTAAGGCCAAGTGAAAGTATAGTAAAGGTGTCTGGGGATAACCTCACAGATGGTCAGAGGGTTGTGATTAAAAAATAGAAAGCAGAACCATACACGAAATAGGCTTTACGGTTACCGTGTTTTGGGCTTTTTCGAGCAGATTATTTCCCGCTTTTTTATCGTTTATATACACACCCCATCCGCCGTTCGGAAGCGTTACTTTTGTTTCGGAACGGTTTGGGTTATAAATAACCAGCGTGCGATTTTTTATCAAGAAAGCAATTATATTTTCGTCTGAAACAGGTAAAAAGCATATACTATTTCTAACCTCGTCTGCTGTTTTCAAATGAAGATCAGGGTTGCTTTTTCTAAAAGCGATTAAACCCTTATAATAATCATATACGTCGATATATCTGTTTAAATTCTCCCATTTTAAGTAATTTATTTCGCCTGATGAATTATAACTGTTATAGACAAAGTTTTTTGTGCGAAGCATTTCCTCGCCTGCATGAATAAACGCTATGCCCTGCGAGGTTAGCATAATCGCGGTGGCAAGCTTATTTTGAAGCACTCTTTCCTCGAACGTGTCATTAGCGTTCGAGGAATTAATTTTATCCCACAAGGTTAAATTATCATGACATGAGGTATAATTAATCACCTGAACAGGATTTTGTGCCCATGTTGGCAAGCCTTGAACAGCTCTCTTGATTTCTTCAATTTTATGATTTGCGCCGTTTATATAGCCCTTGTCAGTAGCGGAAAAAACGCTGCCCTTAAGCGCATCTCTTGTGTTGTCATTGAAGTAAGCGAAGCTGCCTGTTTTAGACGAATTAATTTGGGTGGCAAGCCTTATATTTTTCTTTGTCGGCTTGGTGTTCATCGTCCAACCTTCGCCATAGAGAATTGCCGAGGGTAATTTTTTTCTGATTTCATTAATTGTTCGTGTATCAATAAGCCCTGCAAGGTCAAAGCGAAAGCCGTCTATATGACACTCCTTTGCCCAGTAAAGCACCGATTTCACTATATACTCGCGCACCATCGAACGCTCGGTTGCGACATCGTTTCCACAGCCGGAGCCATTTGAACTACCTCTGAAAAAATAGTTTGGAACTAGCTTATTAAAGCAAAAATCGGTGTCATGGGTATGGTTATAGACTACGTCCATAATAACACTTATGCCTTTCTTATGAAGGGACTGCACCATCTGCTTGAATTCTTTTATCCGCACCCCACCGCTATAAGCATTAGTCGAATAAGAGCCCTCGGGCACATTAAAATTTTTCGGGTCATAACCCCAGTTGTAACCATCAGATTTTGTTTCATCAACCGAACCAAAATCAAAAACAGGTAAAAGCTGAAGGTGAGTTATTCCTAAATTTGCAAGATAATCTGCACCCTTTTCGGTGAAAGCGAGGTATTTTCCTTTATGCTTAAATCCCGAATTTTCATCACAGGAAAAGTCCTTTACATGGAGCTCATAAATTATTGCTTCAGTTGGACTTAGAGCTGAATTTGGGTTTTTGTCGTTTTCCCAGCCTATTGGATTTGTTTTGACAAGGTCGATTACCATTGCACGGTTTCCGTTTACACCGACTGCACGGGCATAAGGGTCACACACACCGTTAAAGGTGTAGTAAATTCCATCTAAATTTCCAGATACCTCAGTGAGCCAGGTGCCTTTTTCGCCAGCAGACATTTCAATAGTTTTTATTAAATCGTCGTTCAAATTATCGCCGCTTTTGTAAATATTAAGATGCATTTTTTCCGCTGTTGGTGCCCATACACGGAATATAGTTTTGTCTTTCTTCCAAACAGCACCTAAATCGTTTTTGGTATATGTATATTTTTTTTCAAACTCGACTGATGAAAAATTAGGTATCATAATATCCCCTTATTTTTTCTATTTACTTAACTATAAGCCTTTTAAAAATACTTGTCAAGGGTTTTGCAACAAAGACTTGACAAAGCATCGATCTTTTTCTTATATAGTTCCGACTATTTTACCGCTCAAATTTAATTTAATCTATGATAAGATTAATCTGGCGGCATATTAACAAAATATTTTCAAGACTAAATCATAACGATTTAGTCTTTTTTTATGCTTTGCCGCCAGAAAGGGAAAGCATTATGCAGATTAAGGTTGATATCAGAGAATTATATCCAGATTACAAAGGGGAAAATCCAATCATCGAGATTAATTCATCTCAATGGGAGGCGATTATGGAAGTCGCACATATTCATCGTAAAAATGAGAAAAAGCACGAAATGAGGCGCATCAGGACAGAAGAAATGTACGGCTATACAGAGAACTTGCATGATAAAAACAAAAAGGATTTTTCAACTAATGAAAACCCAACAGAAGAAACTGTTTTTTTGAAGCTTGAAAAAGAAAAGCTGCTCCCGCTTTTAGAAAAGCTTACACCTATTCAAAAACGAAGGCTGTGTCAATATTACATAAATGACTTAACATTCAGGGATATAGCTCGGTTAGAAAATGTGAATGAAAAATCTGTTCGCGAGTCTATAAATTCTGCTATGAAAAAATTAAGAAAATTATTGTAATACACCCCCTCAAGTACACCCTCCCTGTGGGTATATATGTAAGGCATAAAAAGGGGGTGGTTGTTATGATTGTGTGATATTTAGAATTTGGACTATATAAATTTATTTTTGAAAGGAATTATTATGAAAAAAACAAAAAAATACATCAGCTTACTGCTGGCAGCAGCCACTGGGCTCAACTTTGTCACATCCTGTGCAGCACAGGCAGTATCGCCGTTCAATGAACCAGGTACTTATGAATATCACATGCACGAAAGTGACAGTAATGATTATAACCGACTTTTGTATGAGCATAGTAGCTTAACAGGGAAAGGTGTCAAGATTGCACTTTTGGATACTGGCTTTGATGATAGCTCTATCAAGGTTTCCGATACTATTAATATGCTAGATGAAAATATACCAGATAAACGCATTAATAAGCACGGAGCTAATTCTGTACAAGCTTTGCAAAATATTGCTCCTGGAGCCGAAATATACCTTGCCGAGGTCATTAATGACAGCAACAGCGGCACATATGATTCTGTCGTTAAGGGGATTGAATGGGCTATAAATCAAGATGTTAAAATCATCACCTTTGGGTTTGTGGGCAGAGCATATTCAAATGCATTACATGAAGCTATTAAAAAAGCTCATAATGCTGGTATTATTATGTTTGCCGCCGCTGGAAATTATGGTAACGAGGAAATGCTATTTCCTGCTGCTCTTAAAGAAGTTATTTCTGTCGGAGCGTATAACGCAGAGGGGGATATAGCGGAATATTCCAACCGCGGTCATTATGTAGATATC
>JAVBPL010000027.1:0-4413 GCA_031549645.1 Ruminiclostridium sp.
TTACCCATGTATATGGGAATAGACGGTGTTGTTTATGCGGGGCCTATTTCAGACGGTGCTGCTGCCATAGTGACCTTGCTATTCATTCTAAGAGAAATCCGAATTTTGGATAAGTTAATTCATCAAACAGAAAGCCAATAAATTAATATCCTCTCCTAAAATTACACAAAAAATCAAGTAAAATTATTATCCCTGTGATATACTGAATATATAATAACGTTATTATTTTGGAGAGATACCCATGAAGAATTTTTGTGTCTTGATAGATGCCTTGAATTATATTGACAATAATATCACCGAGGACATAAATCCTGATAGCCTTGCCGTTTCTTGCTTTATGTCCGTGTCTGGGCTTCATAAGCTTTTTCGTTATGCGCTCAATATCAGCGTTGCCGATTACATTACGAGACGGCGTATGAGTAAGGCAGCGTGCGATTTGCTCGAAACAAACCGCTCTATCCTTGATATAGCGGTAGACTATCAATATAATTCGAACGAGGCATTTACTCGTGCATTCATAAAAATATGGGGTATTCCTCCTTCTCAGTTCAGAACTGAAAGACGTTTCACAGAAATATTTCCGAAAATTGATTTAAACGTTACAGGAGGAAAACTTATGACACGAAGAAAATTTGATTTATCTAAGCTTTATGACGAAATCCGCAATATGAATGACACCTACGCACTTTCTTTTGACATGGTTGGGTTAGATGCTATAAATAATAATTACGGCTCGCTTGCAGGCGACAAGGCTATTGCCGAAAGCTTTAAGCGTATTGATGAATGTGCTAATGGCAATATGCTTCTTTTCAGAATAGGCGGCGATGAATTTGTGCTGCTTACTGGTTATGAGAATAGAACTGATGCCGAGGAGCTAGCAAAAAATGTACTATCTAAGAACAGCCAGCCCATAATATATGAGGATAAGGAGATACCTATTTCATTATGGGTAGGTGGAATGAAGCTGAAATCATATTCCCTGCGGTATGCCGAGCTGTACCCAGCCTTAATGAACACAGTCAATCAGTCAAAAGAAAACGGAAACAGTATTTGTATTATTGATTAAGCTTATAAAATCGGAACGCTAATTAAACGTTCCGATTTTTTTATCCTACTGTATAAGGCTTCCCCATAAACTTACTTATCGGGCTTTCAAACGAATTTGCTACATAAATGCCGTTTATAATCTGCTCCTTATATATCATATATTTTTCATCATCTAAGATAACATCATCGATTTCATTCGGCGAGAAGCGGAAAGCCCCATACACCGCTCCGTGAAATTCGCCTTCGATAAGAATATATTGCAAAACACGAGTTCCCTTAATTTCAAACCGCTTCTTAAGAATATGTTCATACGAGCGGATTAAAATATCGCTTCTTTGTAAAACTATTGCTGAGTGCTTTAGCTCGTAATCATTAATTTTTAACAGTTCATAATCATCTGCTCTTATGCAGCCAAATTCGGTTTCCAGTAACACATTTTCTGAAACAAGCTCGATTAAAGCATCTTTAATTTGCTTGTCAGGTAGCTTAAAAAAGCTTTTGAGCATTGATAAATCGAACGCTACCATTCGAAAAGCGTATCGACTTACGACTATTTTTAACGCCTCTGTAACGGTATATCTATTTATATCAAAATCAGGAAACTCCGTCTCCATCGGATACCATGCCCTATCCCATTCACTGTCAACCTGATCCTCAAATACGAGATAGGCTTGCTGAAGCTGCTGTAAGGCGGGCGAAAGATTTTTTATCAAATGCTTTGTGATTTTTTTCATATATTGGATACTCATAGGACCCTCACGTCGAAGTAAATCCAGTATTTCGCCTTGAATTGGGGTGAAAAACTCAATCGGTTTTTTATAAAGGGCGGCGTATAATTCCAGCTCATCTTTATAAATATACCCTACCATACCTTTTTGAAAACGCCCCTTTACGATTGTTCTTGCGGCTCTGCGGCGGTTGTTGTACATCGTATCGTTAAAGTCAGCATGATACGGAAGTGTTGGCGGGTCCCCAGGACTTGACCAAAATACAGTAGGCACAGGTGATATATCACGGAAAAGTACGTCGTAATCGTCATTTTCTTCATTTGTTGCCTTCTCAGTGAAATGCAATCTTTCCATTCTGAGTGCAGTAATATTCATTTCGGTAATCATTTTTCTTTTTCCATTCGTATTTTTATATTAATATTTCGGGGTGTTTTTGACATATCAAACATCACCTGATAACAGGAGGTCTCAGCGTTAAAGTCTTGAATAGTGCCAGCTCCCATAATCGGATGCACTACCCTTTCGCCTATTTCGAACCTTATACCATCTGCATCAAACCTAAGCATTCGCTCACTTTGCTCAATTCGTATTCTTGCATCGTCTACTATCCTTTGGTCAAGCTCTATATTGTACTTTAACAGATTACGGTCGATGTTTAAAATAAATCTCGACGGATAACGAAACGAGCCGTCAAAATTCGTTCCCTCGGAGTCAGTGAGATACAGTCTTTCCTCTGCTCTTGTAAGCGCAACATAAGCAAGGCGGCGTTCCTCCTCCATTTTTTCGATAGTATTCGACAGCTTAGACGGGAAAATACCCTCGCTTAATCCTATTATAAAGACATTCTTAAACTCTAGCCCCTTGGCTGTATGTACAGTCATCATTTTTACTGAGTTGCTCTTATCCTCCTTGTCAGCACCTGTCATGAGTGCAACCTTTGAAAAATAGTCGTCCAGAGAAAAATCCTCGCCACAGGTGGTTTCATAATCGTAAATCGCCTGCTTAAGCTCTGCAAGGTTATCGAGCCGATTATGGTCGCCGCTAGTGCGCAGCATTTCCTCATAACCGCTTTCTTGCAGCATAGCAGTAAGCAAATTCGTGAGGCTCATCTCATTCGAAAGTGCCGTAAACTTTTCAATAAGCATTATAAAATCCGCAGCTAAAGTGCCTTTAAAAATATTTTCATGAAGATTTTCAGATAAGGCGCTATATAATGTACACCCGTGCTCCTCCGCGAATGTCTTTAAAAAATCCATTCTTCGCTCACCGATATTACGTTTAGGCTCGTTTACAATCCTTGAAAAAGACAAATCATCTCTATACACCAGCATGCGTAAATACGACAAAATATCCTTGATTTCCTTACGGTTATAGAACTCAACACCGCTGTAAATGACATATTTTATCTCTTTTTTAATGAAAACCTCCTCAATTACACGAGAAAGATAATGCGCACGATAAAGTATGACAATATCGTTTAAAGCTATGTCGTTCTCTTGAAGTCGTAAAATTTCCTCGGCAATAAATTCAGCTTCCCTTTCAGCAGTTTCGGAATGATTATAGATTACGGGAGCACCACTAGGCTTATCGGTTCTGAGCGTCTTTGGCAAACGGTTCTTATTTTTATCAATGAGCGAATTTGCGGCAGCTAGGATTTCAGGGGTAGAACGGTAGTTGTAGTCCATTGTAATCGATTTGCAAGGGTTAAAATCCTTATCAAAGTTAAGAAAAAAATTCACATTAGCGCCCCGCCATGTGTAAATCGTTTGGTCTGGGTCACCCACAATAAATAAGTTATTATGATAGCCGCAGAGAATTGAAACAAATTCATACTGCACTCCGTCAATATCCTGAAACTCGTCAACCATGATGTATTCAAGCCTTGTCTGCCATTTTATCTTTGTTTCTTCAGAAATTCTAAAGATGTGCATAGTAAAATATATCAAGTCGTCAAAGTCTAAGCCGAAGCACTTTTTCTGCTCATACAGATATCCCCAAAAAATTATATCTCTTGTTTCAATTGCATTATCATATTTACGCTTTAATTCATCAATGCTTAGATAAATTAAATCCTTGTAATACTCGGGATATTCAGCGTTTTTTATAATTTCTATCATATCCTTCGCTTTTCGAAAGGTCATGTCTCGGAGGGTAAGTCCTCTTTCGGTATAAACCGTTTTCAAAATCGTATATGAATCTTCAATATCGAGAACTATAAAGCTTTTGGGATATCTGACAATATTAATATCTTCTTTTAGAATAACAACACAAAAGCTATGAAAGGTACCGATATAACCAGTATCATGGTCGCCGATTAAACGTCTAATCCTTTTATGCATTTCATTTGCAGCCTTATTTGTAAAGGTTACGCAAAGGATATTAGCGGGTGATATACCTATCCCCTCAACAAGATAGGCAAAGCGATGGGATAGCGCACGGGTTTTACCCGAACCTGCGCCAGCGGCGACACGTACAAAGCCCTCTGTTTCTGTTACGGCTTCCATTTGTTCGTTGTTCAGATTTAAAAGTATATCCAAGTAATGCTCGCCTCCTCTCTTTTAAACATCTTAGCATAAAAAGGCTTTTAAGTCAATGTGAACAAATTATGAACATCAAATATAGATAAATATATATATTT
>JAVBPL010000164.1:0-14709 GCA_031549645.1 Ruminiclostridium sp.
ACAGGCTCAATTTATTTGCATTTTCTACTAAAGTTTTAATAAACACTGCCGATATGACAAGAGACGATATTATGCTTAAAACGCATAATCATTCGTCAAGCGGCGTAAAATCTACAATATCCCAAAACGCATCAATATAACGTGCTCTCTCGTTTTTATACTTTAAGTAGTAAGCATGCTCCCAAACATCGAGAAGAATTATTCCTTGCACCCCGTCGGAAATAGGAGTAACCTGATTAGGATAATTCACGATTTTGAGCCGTCCCGACTGCGTTAGCACAAGATAAGTCCAGCCCGAGCCGAAAAGCTCACTGGCACGGTCGGAAAACATCGCCTTGAAATAATCAAACGAGACAAAATCTCTTTCGATAAGCTCGAGAAGCACCCCGTCAGGCTCATGAACAGCCGTATCGGGCGGTGCAAGCATCTTGAAAAACATGGTGTGGTTATACACGCCGCCTGCATTTTGCATAATTGCGCAGCGAGCCTCACATGGCAGACAGCAGTCTCTCCTCAGAAGCTGCTTAAGTGTCAAGTCGTGAAGTGCAGGATATGGCTCCAGTGCTGCGTTCAGCTTATCTATATAGCTTTTAAAATGCTTATCATGATGATAATGCATGGTCTCTGCATCTATGTAGGGCTCGAGTGCGTCATAAGCATATGGAAGTGCTGGCAGGCTGAAGGGATAGGTTTCGTAAAACATAATATTCTTTCCTTTCGTAAAATGGATTTATTTATTATATGCCAGTTACTGGAAATTGGCTAAAACACGCATTTATTTACAAAAAATTCATTGATTTTTCTTTACAAATAGTATAAAATATAAATATATTACAGTGATAATATGAAGTTATAAGAATGGAGATATTTTATGAAACTTTCGAAAAACTTAATATATAAATTAATTCCTCTCCTGCTGGCGGGTTCTATTTTGATACTTAATATTCCGTCAACGCTTGCGGATGCCGATGATACACCGCCGCCTACATATAGCTTCTATGACGGCTCAGGAACTGAACATGACCCATATTTAATTAACACAGCGGAACAGTTTGCTCAGCTTGCGGTAATGGATACAACGGGTAAATATTTTTGTGTTAATGATGATTTTACTTACTCATCTGCACAAATCGGTGATTTTAAAGGAACCCTTGATGGTCGGGGACATATGATTACGACTAGTGTTACATTATTCGATGTGATAAATGGAATTATTTCAAGTCTAAAGATTGTTGCAAATGATATTGAAGGCACTTCTTCTTATATAGGTGCATTCGCAAACACAAACGCAGGTATAATCTCCGAATGTGCAGTAACGGGTAGTATTAGCGGAACAGCAAATGTCGGTGGATTTATTGGCAATAACGCTGGAACTATATCCAACTGTTATTCTGATGTAACCATAACCGCAGCCCCAGAAATTGCTGCAGGCTTTGCTGCAAATAACAATTCTACTCTCTCTAAGATTATCGACAGCTATGCCATAACGGTACTTACTAGGATTACCACTGTAATGGGAATATCTGTACCTAGACAAATTCACGCTTTTTGTGAGAGTGGAACTGTAGAAAATTGTTATTATAAATCCAACGCTCCACTAGATAAACTTGTAAATGATAAAGCTGTAATCGATATTACCGATGAGTCATTTACTTCATGGGGCTTATCAACCACTGCATGGGACTTAACTACATATTCAACACCTGAATTAATTGTGCTTGAAACACCTTTCACCGAAGAACACGACCCTCTTTTTCCAAAAGGCGGTTTTGGCACAGCTGAGAGACCTTTCAAGATTTCAACCCCCGAGGAACTAGCGAATATAGGTTATGATCTTGGTAACGGCAATTATATTTATTTAGATAAACATTTTATCTTAATTAATAATATAAGCTTGAGCGGTGCTTGGCTTCCTATCGGAAAAAGCTTTAATGGCAAATTTACTGGTACATTTGACGGTAGAGGCAATATTATCAGCGGCTTAACTAACAACTTGTTTTATGAGATAAGCATAAATGGTGTTGCGAAATCGTTTAATCTCGTAAATGTTAATATTACGGCAGATGATAATTCAAAGGGTGCAGTTGCGGTAACGAATTCAGGTACAATCAGTCAAATCGGAGTTACTGGTTACATGAAATCTACCAGTAATTTATATATAGGCGGTCTTGTGTTCGAGAACAAAGGAACCATTGATAATTGTTATACAGTTATTTCAACTGATGACACCACATCATCCAGCGGTTCATTGGTATGCTTGAACAATGGAACCTTAAGTACATCTTACACCGTGTCAACATTACCCGGTGTTATTAGTGGTTCTGGAAGTACATCGTATTATTACAACTCCACAGTATATACAGGTCTAGTTGAAATCGGCACCCCACTCACAGATGCCGATATGAAAAACAAGGATAGTTTTAGTGGTTTTGATTTTGATAATGTCTGGGCTATAGTTGGTGCTGATGCTTACCCAGTATTTAAAAACCGCACAAGCTATATGCCACCGTTTGATAGCGATAATACCATTTTCCAATATGACAAAACCAACTGGTCAACGCTCAATCTTGTTTCAACAAGTGATATTATAAAGCCCCTTTCTGAGTCAGTTAATTTAGTCATTGAAGAAAATTCGCTTGGTACGCCGTATTACGAATGGAGCAGAATTGGGAACGTTATAACTATAACCTACTCTATTTACGGAGAAGAGATAACTGCGATATTTACAATCAGTTCTGTTGACGAAGTAGTCAATGTTATCATGCCCGAAATCACCGATATAGCGGAGCTGGATAGTGCTCTATCTGAAAGAACAGATGAATATAATGTTATGCTAATATCCCTTTCAGACCAAGGCGTTGTTACTACTAAAACAATACCAATAAACTTATTTATAAAACCAAACAAATCTGAGCTTCGTGATTGGCTTAATATTTATGATGACACTGAGGGTGAAGGCGATTATGTAATAAAAAAAGATTTAGACACTCCAGCTTTATTGAAGCATCTTGATGATGTGAAAAATGAAGCTTCAAGAATACTAAGTACCGCCAGTGCTACAAAAGCTGAAACAGAAAGCGCAATTGCAGGTATTGCTTATCATGTTCCTATAAATAACATAAACCGCACAGCCGCAGATGTCATTCAAAGCGTAATATATAACGGCACCGAACATAAACCCATAATTACCCTTACCGATAAGGATAATACTGTTATTGACACATCAAATTACACCGTTACATACAGTAATAACACAAACGTCGGCACGGCAACTATCACGATTACAGGTCAGAATAATTTTACTGGTACCAAGATAGTAAACTTTGATATTACAAAGCGTGATTTATCAGATGATATTGAAATTAGATATGACGGTAAGTACGGCAGCGCTCCTATCTATACTGGAGATGAAATTGAATTTGATAATGTAAAGATTTATCTGAAGGATACAGAGGTTACTGTACCGTTATCAGATGAATTTACTGTTAGCTACGACAATAATATCAATGTATCAAATTTAGCGAGTATAACAATTACTGCAACTGGAGATAACCCCTACTTCAAAGGAACCTACTCTGAAATATTTTCTATTGTCAGTCCACTTTTTGGTAATGATTATTCAGTTACTTATAACAAAATATGGGATTTTACCGCAGGTGAAATCAAGCCTCCAGTAACAATAACTTATAAGGGTACCCCGTTAGTATCAGGCACCGATTATGATGTTTCGTACAGTAATAATATAAACGTTGGAACTAATTCTGGTGTTATAACTATTAATTTTAAGGGGAATTATGTCAATGCTGGTGAGCAGAATATGCTCTTTACCATTAATAAAAAAGACTATGATGATGGCACTGGTTTCGTTCACTCTGTTGCAACCATGGCATATACAGGTTCCGGACTTGAGCCCTTACCTATAATCAAGTATAACGGAGTCAATCTTGAATATAGGAAAGACTTTACTTTAAACTGGTCTGATAACATAGCAGTAGGAACAGGAACAGGAAAGGTAACTGTAACCTTCATAGGAAATGTTTCGGGTTCAGCTATATTTACCTTTGATATAACAGCTAAAGCCTATAATTCAGACGAATTTACTATTACTGGCGTAACCGACCTTGAGTATAACTTCGGGCAGGCGGTTTCACATTCGCCTGCACCCATAATTACTTATTTTGGCAAAACCCTTATCGCTGGTACTGATTATGATGTTACATATACCTCCGTCACAACTAATAATTATGCAATTGGTGATTATTTCGCTAGCTTTGTTTTCAAAGGAAACTATACTGGAGGCACGAATGTTAGCTATAAAATTGTGCCGATAAAATATGACGACCGTTTTATTATAAGAGATATTGACAACGTTATATATACAGGCATTGCATTTGAACCGACCGTTACGGTTATGTATAACCTAGTTGATTTAATATTAGGCACCGACTATACGGTTGAGTATGAAGAAAACACCGATGCAGGAACCGCCGAGGCTATAATTACGCTTAAAGGTTCATATAGTGGAACGGCAACAAAGACTTGGGAAATCCTGCCCGTAGCCTATACAATTGATGACTTCGTTATCTCTCCCATATCCAGCCATGATTTTACAGGTGTGCAGATTAAGCCTGGTATAGACAGCGTAATTTGGGGTGATGTTACATTAACCGAGGGTGACGATTATACACTTTCTTGGGGTGAAAACATCAATGCAGATGGTGCCAGCGGTTTAGTGTATGTAAACTTTATTAATAACTTTGCTGGTGTGGCTCAAAACCGTTTTGTGATTAATTCTATGGCATATAATAAGAAGACATTTACTATCGAAAATGCCGACACCTTAACCTATAACGGCGATGAATTATTCCACGATAATATCATTATAGCAGTCGATCAACTTTCGGGTAATACCGTAGAGCTAAAAGAAAATGTTGATTATACAATCGCTTATTATAATAATATTGAAGCAAGTAAAAACACCGCTTATTTCACGGTGACGTTTGTGCGTAATTATTCGGGCAGAACCACTGTTTATTTTGATATTAACCCGATTGATTATGCCGACGGCGGCTTTGATATAACGGAAATCGACGACCAGATTTACACGGGTAGCCAGATTGAGCCTGTTCCCGAGATTAATTACGGCGATGTAATTCTTATCTCAGGAACAGATTACACCTATACCTATCACGGAAATATAAATGTCGGCGAAGCCTATATCGAGGTAGTATTTGAGGGTAACTATTATTCAGAGGAAGCTGTGGCAATTCCCTTTAACATCATACCTCACGAATATGACGAGGACGAATTTACGATTGAAGATATTCCTTCTGTTATTTATAATGGAGAGCAGAACGAGCCTTTACCTGTAATTCATTTCGGCGAATATTTACTGGAAAACGACCGTGATTATGAGCTTGTATGGAACGAAAGCACCGATGTGGGTACGGGAACTGTTTTCATAGAGTTCAAGGGCAATTACAGCGGTAATACCAGCACAAGCTTTGAAATAGAACCACTTCCCTTTAATTCCGATGCTTTCAAAATCAATATCACGAAGGAGCTTCCTTTTAATCTTGGAATGCCAGTGACTCAAAGTACCGCTCCAATTGTCATTGTAGCGTTAAATGATTATATAAGGCTCACCGAAGGCACCGATTATCTGATAACCTATGATAAGAACAGAGAGCGCGGTGAGGCTTCGATGAAATTCGATTTCTTCGGAAACTTCAGCGGCTCAGAAACTGTATACTTCACTATCACAAGTCTTACTCTCGAGCAGAACGATTTAACCATAGAGAGCATAGCTCCGTTCATATATAATGGCAATGAAAAAACGCCCTCGCTTTCTATTAAAGCTGGTGATTATAAGCTGCTCGAAAACCGAGATTATACGCTTACTTATAGTGATAACATAAACGCAGGAACAGGTAAGATTGGGATTACGTTTATCGAGGATTTTGACGGTACGGCAGAGGCTGATTTCGAAATACTGCCGCAGTCACTGCTGTCTACGGATTTCACCTTTGTGCGTCCGCTGAACATGAGCTATACAGGGGAAGAATGTATACCTGAAATTACAGTTTTAAATAAAGGCATTGAGCTTATTCAAGATGAGGACTATGTAATTAGCTCGATTGAGGATAATATCGAGGTTGGCGTAGCCACCATTCGCATCAGGGGTATCAATAACTTTATGGGAGAGCTTCAAACCTACTTCCAAATAATAAAGCCTGTATACATAATTCCTCCTGTTATTATGACGACCTTGCTGCCTAGTGCTATTATCGGCGAAGAGTATAATCAGCATATAACCATAACAGGAACCGACCCAATAATTCTTACACTCACTGATGGCGCATTACCAAATGGTTTAGGCTTAAGCGGTGCCGTTATCAAGGGTGTTCCGGAAATTCCTGGCAGCTATTCCTTCACATTAACAGCCGAGAACGAGGCGGGTTCTGTACGGCAGACATATAACATGGAAGTAAACGGAGTTTTAGAGCAACCTATTCTCCCCGACCAGATATTTCTTGACGGAATAATCGGTGTTGGTTATCAGTACAGCATAATATCTGTTGGAACTGCTGCAGTTTGTGCAGTAACAGACGGTAAGCTTCCTAACGGCCTATCGATAATTAACAATCAAATCGTAGGTGTACCCACGGAAACAGGTGTGTTTAATTTTGAGATAACCGCTATGAATAGTATCGGCTATGATAAGGGTGAATTCTGGCTCTATATAAACGAATATAGCATAATTACGCCATTCCGCAGACTGTTAAGCCTCGACGATTTTAATTCAGAAAAAACCACAATGGTTATTGATGCACCATTCGATGAATTCTGCGCCTTATATGCTAACGGCAATAAGCTTAGGGAGAACACCGATTATACAGCAAGTGAGGGAAGCACGATTATTACGCTGACTCCAAGCTTTTTAACATCGTTAGGCTTTTACAAGGGCTTTATCAACATTACGGCAGAGTTTAATAAATCGCTCTTTAACACAAACCTTCAGCTTATGATTCTTGAGCCAATCCCAGACGATAAGCCGGAAGAACCAGTCGTTAATCCGCCGAGTCCTAATAATCCCATCAATCCTACGCCTGTCGATAATGATGAAAAAGATGATGATGATGATGATGATGATGACGATGACGATAACGGTGATGAATTAAGCGAAGATAATGACGATGACAACGATGATAGCGATGATAACGATGAGTTAACCGAAGATAAAGATAACAGCAAGAATACTCCGAGTGACAAAAATAATACGCAAAAAAATAACGATAATAAATCAAATTCCACCGACAAAAGCAATCAAGGTGCGGGCAACCATATTGCAGGAAACGGCGCAGAAGCGGGTGATGTTCCCGATAAAAACCCTAGCACAGGTGTCGCATTACCAATAGTTGGAGCTGCACTGTCGCTGCTGACACTTACACTTATTAAGAAAAAAAGAAGATAAAGGTGAAATAATAGAATGAAGAAGATTTATTTAGTAGTCTTAGGAATTTTATGCGCATTATTATTAGCAGGTACATTTCTTGATTTACAGATTGACACCCTGCTGTTTAACCCCGAAAGTGCATTTGGCGAATTCTTCGCCGTAGCGGTAATGGTGCCGATTTGGATACTTGTTCCTATGACTACGGGGCTACTCTTTGGCGCAATGCTGACACTGTTTAGGAGCATGAACATTGGGTGGAAGCTTATTAGTTTAGGCTTATTATGCTTTGGTATTTACGCAACCTACGATAGCACCTCAAGGGATTTTGGAAGCCGTCACCTCCACGGACTACCGTTTGAGATACTGGTTTTCATGGTGATTGCGGCATTTTTACTCGCTACCACGTTAGGCTTTGTGGCAGCAAAAAAATATCCGACAGCGGTTTTTCAAGCCGCTATTGTCGGAGTTGTAGCAGTATGCGGAGGACGCTTGCTTCTGGGCGTCTTTAAGGAAATGTGGGGACGTCAACGCTTCTGGACAATGGACAATCCTGATACTCAGTTCACGGCATGGTATTTACCGCAGTTCCCGAACGCCGAAAGGCGGGCAGAAATGGGAGACTTTATTAAGTCCTTCCCCTCGGGACACAGCATGGGCGCAATTAGCGTGCTGTGGCTCAGCATGCTCCCGTCCTTCCTCGGCTTCTGCCAAAGAAACCTTAAAAAATGGACAAATGGTGCCGCAATATTTGCGTTGGCATTTTGGATAGCAGGTGCCTCCTCTCGTTTAGTTTTAGGCGAGCATTTCCTGTCCGATGTAACGATAAGTGCTATGATTTTCTTAATAATATTCATTACAATGAGTATTATTACAGATAAAATTACCCCTAAGTTTAATAACGCCTTTACTAGATAATCTGCCCGTCAACCGATAATGTTATTATCTGATACGGCAGAATTTTACCGCTGTTTTTGAGCGCCTGTTCGACTGCTTTTTGTATCCCGCCGCAGCAGGGAACCTCCATTCTTACGACAGTAACAGACTTGATGCTATTGTTTGCTATAATTGCGGTCAGCTTCTCGCTGTAATCAACATCATCAAGCTTCGGACAGCCTATTAAAACCACTCTGTTTTTCATGAATTTACAATGAAAATCACCATAAGCGTAAGCAGCGCAGTCTGCTGAAATTAATAAATCAGCGTTTTCAAAATACGAAGCATTGGCTGGTGCAAGCTTTATCTGTACTGGCCACTGATTAAGCTCTGACGCAAGCGGTTGTCCGACAGCCGCTTGTTCTAATTCCAAAGCCTCGGTGTCTTTTCGATTAATTGTTTTTGCGTTTGAACCGGGACAGCCGCAAGGAAGCTTTCCTTTAGCGAGAACCTCCGCCTCATTATATTCGAGTGCTTCTCTTTCCTCGAAGGAAATTGCATTAGTGGGGCATACAGGCAGACAGTCACCTAATCCGTCGCAGTAATCATCACGCAGTAGCCTTGCCCTACCAGCTATCAGCCCGATTGCACCCTCGTGACAGGCATCAACGCAAAGACCGCAGCCGTTACATAAGCGCTCATCAATTTTAATAATTTTTCTTAACATAATCTTCTCCTTAAAAATAAATTCAAGTTTTTTATTGACTTTACGCTTTCATTATACTATACTAGAAATATATTTTGCGTGGTTAAAACAACATTTTTAGAGGATTTTAATGGAAAATAGTATTTTTAATAAATGCGAGCTGTTCAATGAAATAAACGAAAAAGATATTCCGCTGCTTTTAAAATGCCTTAAAGCTGAAATAAAAACCTATAAAAAAGATGAAATTATTCTTCTTGAGGGCAACCGCCCCGAATTTGTCGGCACCGTGCTTTCTGGAATTATTCATATCGTAAAGGAAGATTATGACGGTAACCATGTGCTTATTTCCGCTGTAAGCTTTGGCGAAATTTTCGCCGAGGCGTTATGCTGTGCCAGTATCAGTGAAAGCCCTGTAACCGTGACTGCCGAGACCGACTCAGAGGTATTAATATTAAGGTTTGACCGAATATTAAGTATCTGCTCCGAGTCCTGCATTTTTCACAAGAGGCTGATACAGAATATGCTGTATCTTGTTGCAAGAAAGAACATAATGCTTCAAAAAAGGCTCGATATAATATCCGTAAAATCAATTAGAGAGCGTGTTTTGAGATACCTGCACACCTTTCCGCAAAATTGGGGGGAGAAAATCGACATTCCCTTCAACCGTGAGGAGCTCGCAGATTACCTTTGTGTGGACCGCAGTGCATTATCTCACGAGCTATCGAAAATGAAAAGAGAAAATGTAATCGATTATCAAAAAAACAGCTTTACCCTCCTTGCTCCCGAGTAAATTACGAAAGAAAAAGCCAAATGAATTTAATTAAGAAGTTTATTATAAACGAGCCTGTCCTGTTTGCCGCAAGTATTCTTGGAATAATTTCAATGTTTTTTGTGCCGCCTGATATGGAATATCTAGGATACATTGATTTAAAAACAATAGTCTGCTTGATGTGCTTAATGATTTCGCTCAAGGGCATAGAGGAAGCGGGTCTGTTAAAATCCGTCTCGGCAAAATTGACCTCATCAATAAAATCACTCCGCGTTTTACGGCTGTTGCTGGTGTTTCTCTGCTTTTTTGCGGCAATGCTAATGACAAATGATGTGGCGCTGCTGGCACTTATCCCTATCACTATCGCGGTGCTTTCGTCATGCGGAATGGAAAAATATATAATTACGACTGTTGTTTTGCAAACCCTTGCCGCTAATATAGGTTCCAGCCTGATACCGATAGGAAATCCGCAGAACCTTTTTATCTACATTAATTATGAAATTCCTTTCCCCGATTTTGTGCTGACTACACTTCCCTTTGTGGCATTCGGCAGTTTACTCCTTCTGATAATTTGCCTTGTGTTAAGGTCGCCAGCACTCGAAAAAAGCAGTCAGGATACCAGGCAGGTTACCGACAAAAAGCTTTTAATTGTATTCACACTTCTTTTTATTCTATCATTAGTCATAGTTTTTGGAGGCGGTCCGTACATTTTAACTGGTATAGTCGTTGTATTAATTACGTTTTTATATAATAAAGCGGTGTTAAAGAAAATCGATTACAGTCTCCTTCTCACCTTTGCGGTGATATTTATTTTAGTTGGAAATATTGCAAGGATCGATGCCGTGAATAGCGTTATTTCCGAATGGACTGAAAGAGATACCACGTTCACAGCGGTAATATCAAGCCAGTTAATCAGTAATGTCCCCGCAGCCATTATGTTGTCGGGATTTACTGAGAAAAGCCGTGAGCTGCTACTCGGCGTAAATATCGGCGGATTAGGTACATTAATTGCCTCAATGGCAAGCGTGATTTCGTTCAAAATATACACGAGACATAATAAAAAGGGCACAGCAAAATATTTACTCGTTTTTACTGTCTTTAATATAGGGTTTTTATTATTAATATTACTTTTCAGGGGGTTTATATGAAATCAAAAAAATACTTACTCATCTTAGCGGTACTTATTCTAACAGCCTGCTCAGGTAAAAGTGGCGACGGTGTAATAAAGGCGGATATGGATTTGGAATCAGGCGGTGGTGCGGACTTCTTTTATGGAAACGACGATACAAATTCAAAGTATTTTAAGAATGTCGATTTTTACAACAAGACCTCCGACAACGAGCTTATCATTCTTCCGAAGTTCAAGACCTATCAGCAAACTGGCGAGTCCTTCAGTGGTCCTGCATCTGTTTTAATGATTTTGAACCATTTCGGGATTGAAGGCTATACCGAATATAGTGCCGCAAAGGAGATGCACAGCTCGATTGCCTCCGATATTCCAGACGGTGAGCCAGGCTCTGCTACTCGGTTTTATGATTATGGTACCAGCCCAGAAGAAATGGTCATGTTCTTTGAAGGTATAGATGGCCTAAAAGTGATTGAAACCAGCTACAGGGCTGAATATACCGAGGACGATTTAATAAAGGACGACGGCTATAGAAGCAGCTCCGACGCTGGTAATCTACCCCCTACCTTCTCAGAAATGAGTATGTTTTCAGAAGTCAATGTTGATAACCCCGAGGTAGAAGTTGATGATGCAAGGGACAGCTATTTCTATAAATGGGTTGCGAATAACATAAACAACGGAAACTGCATCTTATTTGAATGGTCCGAATGGGACGGTGTCTGGGCTGTAATCATAGGCTACGATACCAATGGTACACCAAGCATTGCAGACGATATGCTGATAATCGCAAACACATACGATGTAGGCGATCACTGCCAGGACGGCTATACTGCATACCCAGTAATGAGATGGTTTTACAACTGGAATGACCGTTATCATGCATCGAAGCCTTATCAGCTTCAACAGTATTTAATAATAGCTCTTGATAAATAACAAAATTACCACCAGCCTTGCTGGTGGTAATTTTGTTATATATTATGTGTAATTGTGGCACAGTTTGGTTTGTCGCCGTAGCCAATCAGAATATTCAACGGCATATTATCAATTGTGAGCGGAAGCACCACACATTCCTCATAGACGTTTACAGTCGAAAATTTATACACATTCGCCATATCGACTTGAATTACTTCCTTCTCCTTTGCGATTACACACTGGAAGATATTCGCAACACAGCTCAAAAATGCACACATTGAGGCATAACGTGTATCGTTTCTGCTTGTTTTAAAGCAATTTGTTATGTTATCATTGAACTTCTGCATTGTGGGTTTTTCGCCGCAAATTGCGATAAAATAACGATGCTTATTCGTAACAACCTTTTCGAGTGCAATTCTCTCAGAAAAAAATTCCTTGGCATGAAAAGACTTTTGCGGAACCAGATTTGGGCTGACAAAACGCAGCATATATTTAAGTAAAATCATTGCAAATTCACCCGCATAATAATCTCCTGCCTGGATAAAGCTGCCGAGAATTATTTCGAAGGTCTCTTTCAGATTTCTCGAAATTCCAGGTGTATTTAATGCGTAATAATTCCTCATTTTTTCAAGCAACGGGGTTAATTTATCTGGAGTCAATATACCCTCCACGATTAGCTGGTTAAAGAATACAGTATTGAGTGCCTCGCGTTTTTTAACAAGGCTTTTCATCTGTTCATCGGCATTATACATATCATATTCTGCGGCAAGGTCGCTAAGCTTTTCGTCTATTGTATTCTGTAGAAGCTGTATTAAAGCAACCTGATTATTTTCAAGCAGATTATGTGCTTCCGACTCGAGTCTATTAAAATTAGCGTTAACCACTCTTTGACGCTCGATTATCTCCTCAAAGGTGGCGTTTGACATAAGTCCCTCCTGCACCAAGAACTTACCAGTAAAATATTCTATCATTTGAAATCACCATTCCCTATAATTTGTCTTTGTATAATTATACAATATTTTGTCATTAAAATCAAGACAATTTTAATAACTAGCACAGAACACTCAAAGCCAGCCAGTATCATAGGTCATGTTATCTTTATTAAATTTACCTCGAATATATTGTATTTTTACGTAAAATGTATTATAATAAAGACAGAGGACTTAACGAAAGGATTTATAATTATGAAAAAAGGTTGGCTTTGCTGGATTGAACTCCTGCTTGGAGTTTCATTTATCCTCCTTGGAATATATACTCTTATCAAGCCCGATGAGGTTTTATCAGGCTTCTTCATCGTATATGGTATCGGAGCGATTTTTTCAGGTGTCAGAGATATACTGTATTACATTCAACTTGATGCTAAGACGGGCTTTGCTCCTAAAGCATCGTTTATAATTGGTGCAGTTAATATGTTCCTTGGCGTGCTATTTATTTTTACGAATTTTGGCTCCTATATGTTGGGGTTAATCGTACCGCTGTGGTTTATTTTAACTTGTGTCTCGAGAATAATCCACCTGAAGCAGGTCAGATACCCAAGCAGTGAAGCTACTTATTGGTTTTCACTTATATCGTATTCAATCGGTATCGTTTTAGGCGGTGCGCTTTTAACCGCTCTTTTCTCAAGCACCAATATAGCTCGCATTATTGCGATATTTCTTATTGTTTTCGGTACGGGAAGCCTTGTGCTGGCGCTCAACCGTCTCGACAGAGATTAGAGAAAATGGTTATTAAAATATGAAAGTAGTAATAATTGGCGGAAACGCAGGCGGTGCTTCCTGTGCTGCGAGGCTACGCAGACTGGACGAAATGGCAGAAATTGTAGTGTTTGAAAAAGGCGAATATATTTCATATGCGAGCTGCGGTTTGCCCTATTACATCGGCGGCGAAATAGCGAATAAGGACGACCTTACACTTCAGACACCATACGGCTTCAAACGGCGCTTCAATGTTGATGTAAGAGTTAACAGCGAGGTTATAAAAATTGACAAGGAAAGCAAGACTGTAACAGTAAAAAATAAGCTCGCTTCAGATGAATATAATGAATATACCGAGAAGTACGATTATCTCGTGATTTCCGTTGGCGCAGAACCTATAATACCCGATATTTTAAGCGATGTTGGCAAAGACAGACTTTTTACCTTAAGAACCGTTTCTGATACCTTTAAGCTTAAGGAATATATTTCAAAAAACAGCCCAAAATCCGCCGTAATAATAGGCGGCGGCAATATAGGTATAGAGGTAGCGGAAAATCTTAAGAATATCGGGATAAATGTCATTATAATAGAAAAAAGCAAACAGGTATTAAACCAAATCGACTACGATATGGCGTGTGAGGTGCATGGTTATTTAAGAAAAAAAGGCATTAAGCTTTACCTTGATAGCGAAATAACCAACACTACCGAAAACGACAGCAGCCTTAAAATTTCGTTTAATGATACCGAAACAGAAGCTGATATAATTATAACAGCTATTGGAGTTAAGCCTGATACAATCCTTGCATCGGAGTGCGGAATTGAAACTAATAGCAGGGGCGCAATTATAACAGATGATAAGCTTTTGACCTCGGATAATTCTGTTTACGCTGTCGGAGACGCAATACAGGTAAAGAATTTTGTCACAACCGAACAGGGAATTATTCCGCTAGCAGGTCCCGCAAATAAACAAGGTCGTATCGCCGCAGATAATATTTCTGGACTGGACAGCGTTTATAAGGGTACGCAAGGCTCATCAATTACAAAAATCTTCGATATGGTTGTAGCGTCAACAGGAATTAACGAGAAAGATGTCCTGCGGCTTAACATATCTTACGAAAAATCCTTTATAGTTTCCGCAAGCAATGCGGGATATTATCCAGGTGGCATGGGTAT
>JAVBPL010000034.1:0-10005 GCA_031549645.1 Ruminiclostridium sp.
AGAAAATGTAAAGAGAAAAAAGGATGCGTCATAAAAGATGATATGCAGTTAATTTATAACGATGTCTTTGATAATGTAGTAATTGCATCTCCTCTTTATATATCCAATTTGACCCCGCCGCTTATAGGGATTGCGAGCAGATTTCAAGCTTATTATTCTGCGAAACGATTTTTAAAGGACGAGTTTGTTTTAAGAAAAAAGAAAGCCGCCTTGATAATAGTGGGCGGCGGTGATGGCGGTCCTGAAAAAGCGATTGAATTATCTGAATGGATGTTTTAGAAAATGAATGCACAGAATATTGATAATGCGGTGTTTTCATTAAAAACTGATGATATTCCTTCTTCTATGGATGCCGAAGCGATACAAAGGGTACATGAAGTGGCTGCACGGCTCAATACAAATTAACCTAAACATTATAGAGCCCAGCTTTTAAAAGCTTGACTAATCATTGGAGTATGCAAACAGCTTTACGTGAATAACACACAAAATACCCCCCTGCCGTGGCAGGGGGGATAATTTTTCAAAAAGGTATTGACTTTCTATGCGCATATATATTATAATATATATGCGCATAGAAAGTGAGGTGACTGCATGGCGCAAAAAAAGATGGGACGTCCACCATCTGATAACCCCTTAAAAGAGAGAATATTTGTTTTAGTAAATGATGAAACAAAACAAAAAATTAAACAATGTAAGGAAGTATTAGGTTCAACGACTTCTGACATAGTTCGTAAGGGAATTGATATGGTGTACGACAACCTAAAAAAATAACGGGAAGCGGTGCAACTCGACAAAGCAACCACCACTTCCCCCACCACGAACAATCCCGAAGAACAGCTCGTATAAATATTTTACCATATATGAGCTGTTTCTTCAAGGGGGTTCGTGAAATTTTAAAATTTTGAAAGGAAATATCACAATGACACCAGAATTAAAATCTCAGCTTCGTGACTGTGTTGCTGAGAGGCTCAACGACTTGCAACACCAGTTAAATGAAAATCTTTATTATCAAGAAGTAAAGAATGAATTTAAAGAAAAATCAGAAGATTTTGGCAAGCTTTGCAAGGATTTTAAAGAAGCATTTAATAAATACAGCGAAAGCAGAACAATGGTAGAAGCTGTCGAATTTTACGAGGCTTATCTTTTTGGGTATAGGGACTGCTTTAAAATGATGATGTATATGAGCTCGTCTGAATTACTTCATTAACGACAAAATACATAATAGGTGCGATACTAGTATCGCACCTATTTATGATTAAGAAGCTGTTATTCTGGTATATCATTTTCTGGTATATCGGTATCACGAATTTCGGTCTGTATCTTTTCCTCCAGCACCTCGGAAAACGGTTTCTGAAATGCATCTGTTTCTCTTTCAGCTTTTGAGACGAGCTGCTTATTTTTAACCGATTGAAGCTCCTTCAGTTCCTTTTTTAGCTCCTTTAATTTTTGAGCCTTTTCTTCGGGAGTCATTGATGTATCAGATTTCAAAGCTATCATTTTCTTTTGCAAAAGCATCATTTGACTGTCAATGGGGTTAAGTCTTTGATTTTGGTTATATGTATTTGAATTTATCTTACTCATAAAAGCTGTCCATCCTATAATTGCTTAGCGTTATATTTATACATATATCCAGCGCCGATACCACCCACTCCGTTTCCGATAAAGACTATCAGGGTTATTATCAGAAGCTCTGGTGTAAAGCCTCCGTCAAGACTATAAAAAGCGAAATAAAAGGCATTCGCTACCGCATGGTCGAAGCCGCAGATTACGAATACTGCAACAAAAATCATCGAGAGGAATATACCAAGCCCTTTATTATCTTTAAACACCTTTGTCGCTAGGCAGGCACAAGCAACCATAAATCCGCAGAAAATTGCCATAATAAAAATACTTAAATATGTATCCCCGAGCTTTGCTTCCATTACGGAGTTAAGCTTGGGGGCTATTTTTTCGGAAAGCCTAGTCGCATTGATGAGAGCGGCGTATATAGCGGCACCCACCGAATTACCGAGAAACGCAATGATTATATCAAGGAAATTATATTCGTTTAAAGCAAAGAGCGGAAATACTCGAGTTAAAAGCATATTGCAAAAGCAGTTCACTAGAAAAATCCCCGAGGCAAAGAATAATGCCCCCATAACAGGGTCTGAAATCAAGAGAAAAGCCGTCGCACCAAGCGAAATATAAACGCCGCACATTACCGCGCTAAAAATTTTCTTAAGCATATAAGTAATTTCCTTTTAGTTAATATCCTAAATGAACTCCTGCTTCTTCTAATCTTGAAATCTCATCTGAAACGCTTTGCATAAGTTGTGAGCTTACACAATGCATAACACATGCATATACCGTTTTATTAGTCAAAGCACCGTAGTTATGTGTTGCTGTGTTTCTGAAGTTTCTGATGAGTCTTAAATCAAGTTCAAGGTGTTGTTTCGTTTCATCTTGTAAACCCTTAGTAAGCTCAAATATGTCTCCTACCATCTGTACTAAACCCCGCCTAACAACATAATGCATGGTCTTTGAAACGGCTAAATCCTGCATTGTGGTAACCCCAAAATGCTGTAAACCATCCATAAGCTCACGTTGCCTACTGCGAACTGTATAAAGTAGCCGTAAATCTTTAACGTCGTTTTTATTCTCTGCCATAAATCCAAACCACGTCCTTTTTAATCTCATTGCTTAAAAAGTCATTCTCTTGATAAGATAAAGCCTCCCACTCCACCAAGCTCATCTCTTTGTTGTATTTATCTTCAAATATATTAAGAAATTCATCACCTAAATATATATAGTCAAAAGCAGATGCCTCATTCTTCATATCCACAATTAAATCTACATCACTGTTTCCTCGCGCCGTACCACGGGCTGTAGAGCCAAATACCCCTATTCTATTGACTTTGCTGGTATACTCTGAAGTTGCCAGTACGCTGTCGACTATATTTTTTACATCCGAAACAGATAAAATCATAAGGAAAACCTCCTATTAATTTCTATTGTTAGTATACCATTTTTTAACTGATTAGTCAAGTTATCTATGGTAAGCATTTATGATCTATATTTGAATTATTGATGTGATTATCAACCAGTTTTATTTAAACTCAACATTAAATTGCCGACAGACTAATTGCGCTGCTGTGCGTCCAGATGCTAATGCGACGGGGAGTCCTCCAGGCGGCATCATTCTGTGTCCTGCGAAATACAAACCACTTATTTTTTCACAATATCCAGGATACATTAATCCTGCTCTTGCGCCAGGCTTCATAATTCCCATCCACGAGCCTTTGTAAGCCCCGGTATACCGCTCATATGTGAGCGGTGTGGCAATGTCAACAACTTCAATTTTTTCCTTACACTGCGGATATTTTTCGCATAACGCACGAACAAACTGCTTGCCTAATGCCTCCTTTTCCGCATCATACCGACCTTCTTCCTTTGCCTTTTTCCAGAAATCGTATGTATCAGCCATTAACGCCGTGGTCAGTGCTGTTCCTCCCTCGGGTGCATAATTATGATAACTGTTAAAGCTCAGTTCATGTATTGTCTGTCCAGCATAAGTGATTGGTGTATCCAGTTTCCATTCGGGAATTGTGTGGTCAGGCAGCTTGGCGCGAACACCAATACTGACGAAGGTGCAGACGGCTGGCTCGGTGGTATCACGAACAGCTTTTAACCAAGCATCATCGGGCTGTGTATCAAAAAGCTTATCCAGTGCGGCAATGGTTTCCTGTGTTATAATTACTGCATCTGCGGTCATAATTGTATCATCTAACACAACACCAGTCATAATATCATTATCGATACACACTTTCTTTACATGGGTGTTTAGCATAAGCTTTCCGCCAAGGTCGGTAAATGTTTTCGCCATTCTTTGTACTATCAGCAAGCTGCCTCCCTCTGGGTAACCCCCATCACCAGAGTCTAGCGTAGCCAAGGTTGAAATAATAGCAGTTGCGGCATAATCATCAGTGATAAAGCTAAATAACCGCCTGATTGCAGGGCTATTAAACGTTTCTACAAACTCTGCACAGGTAATTTTTCCGTATTTTCCCATTGCTGGCATTGCGGGTAGCATTTTTAGTATAAATCCGAGTCCCATATGTTTAGGATTTTTCATCTTAACACCCTTGATATCAAAAATCGGCATGGTCATTTTTCGAACAGACTTTACATCTTTGACAAGCTGACGAAGAGCTTTTTCATCTTCGGGAGAAATTGCAATAAGCTGTTCTACTGTCTTTTGAATATCACGGTAGAGGTGGATTATCTGCCCGTCCCATTCGATACTGCGAAAAGGGTCGTGCAGTGATACAGGTATATCATTGCCTAATGCACCAACATCTTTCCAAAGCTGATATGCCTCTGTTTTTGGTGATGAGCCAGTCATCCAGTGCACGGCACCCTCAAATAAGTAACCCTTGCGTTTCCAGCTGGTACACATACCTCCTGCTATACTGTGCTGTTCAATAATTGTAACATCAAAACCGCTTCTTGCGGCATAAATACCGGCGGTAAGTCCTGAAATTCCTGCACCAATGATTATAATTTTCTTGCTCATAAAAAATCCTCCTTTAATACAGTTCTATTAAGCATTCTAGGATCCAGCGATAACGGCATGGACATAATCGCATAACAACATAAACCTTGGATTAATGCCCAATAAATGGTGGCAAGTTTAACTGAGTCGCCATCTATTACGCTCCCTTCGGACTGCCCTTGGGATAAAATCTGTGCCAGACTATTTATAGGATTTGGCATTGCAAATGTGTACAGTGCTTCGCTCGGTGTTTGAAAACCGCTCATTCCGACTTGCAGCATAAACATAAAATAGTCAATTCCTTCTTTGTGGTCGGTAAACATTTGGCACATCATTGAAGTTATTTGATTTATCTTTGTTAAGGCAGAATCATCACTTTGAGCCGCTTCCTTAATACTTTGACCTGAAATACTAACAGCTTGACGTACAAGCTCGGCGATTAACGCATCCTTAGAGGGGTAATGGCTATACAGTAGACCTTGACTTATTCCCCCTGCATTTGCGATTTCACTAATTGTCACCGACAGTCCTTTTCGGGCAAAAAGTGACAATGCAGTAGCTTCTATTTTTATACGGGTGTTTTCTCTCATAGCATTGAATGCTATTTTACTGCGGGGCATAATCTCACAACCTTTGATTAAATATTAATTCAATGATAAACCATGTTGTATTATTCGTCAAGTGTTTATATAAATATTTTTTATAAACCTTACTTTTTTATCTTTCCTGTCGATAAGACATACGTTAGCTGTAAACCTTACAAGGAAGTAGGGTGAGTTGACGAATTGAGTAATTATTATACAAGGAGGTAGAAAAAATGGTTATCACAAGCTCAAGCGTATCGACAGCCGCAAAGGCAAGCTACGAAAAGAGCAGCACCCAAAGCTTATTGCTATTGGGTAAGAACAACGGTGAAGAAACACTTTTAGGCTTTTCTGAAAGCAAAAGCGAAAAGTTCGATTCACTGGAAACATCATGGGAAAGCTTCAGTGAGCAGACAATCGGTAACCGAGGTGTTAACGCGGCAGAGACCATGCCAGCCGGTATGCCGCAGTCAGCGGCAGAGCTGAAGGAGATGCTTCTTCAAAAAATGATTGAAGCACTTTCCGGCAAGAAGTTCAGTTTTAAAAGCAGTTTGGGGGCTTTTAGACCGAACGAGTCAATCAGAAATCAGTCGCTAAGCCAAATCGGCAGTAGCAGTATGGTTCTGTTTGGCAGGGGGAAGGGTTTCACAGAGGGAGGAACGATGGTTTCCCGAAGTGAAACGCAAGAGAACCAGTCGGTGTCTTACAATGCCGCAGGTGTAGTCAAGACCGCAGACGGCAAGACAATTAATTTCAACATAGGAATGTCGATGAGCAGACAGTCAGCCGCAATGGCTGAAACAGTTCTCGGCTTTATTCCTGCACAGCAGGCGGCAAAAAAGCCTATTGACCCGCTTGTAATCAATTACGGCGGAACGGCAATGTCGCTTTCGGACGAAAAATTCCAGTTTGACCTCGATGCTGACGGAATACTCGACACTATTTCGTTTGCAGGACAAGGAAGCGGCTTCTTATGTCTTGATATGAACGGAGACGGGAAAATCAACGACGGCTCGGAGCTTTTCGGCACAAAATCTGGAAACGGCTTCGAGGATTTAAGGAAGTACGACAAGGATAACAACGGCTGGATAGACGAAGCCGACGAAATCTACGACAAGCTTAGGATTTGGAGCAAGGATAAGGACGGAAACGATGTGCTTTATACCCTTAAAGAGCTTGACGTGGGCGCAATAAATCTAAACGAAAGCAAAACCCCGTACACTATGTATGACAGCAAGGGAAATGCGGCAGGGCTTATGCAGTCCTCAAGCTTTTTCCTCAAGGACAGCGGTGGCGGAGGAATGATTTCGCATATTGATATACTGGTATAAAAATTATATGGGGAGAAGCATGCTTCTCCCCATACTTGATTTTTTCACTTAATTTTGTTATAATGTGATACATTAGTTAATTTGCACTTTTGGAGGTGGGACAATGTATGGAATAATGATGATTATTTCACTTGTTTTTTCAATTGGTATTACAGTTTGCGGAAGCCTTACGGATTTTGCCTTGCTTGTTCCGGTTAGGGCTGCAATGCTGCTTTCCGCTGCTATCGGAGCCGTCCTTATTTTTAGGCTTTGTATAAGGCTTAAGGATAAAGATGCGCTTTTTTCAGGAGCACTGGGGCTAGGTACACTTGCTGTAAGCCAGCTTTATTTTATGCTCCAGACCTTGATTTACGGGGACATAAACCCTGTTACAGTAAGCGATTATTCGCTTCTTTGCTCCTACTTCTTCTTTTTATCGGCGGTGCTGCTGCTTGTGCTGCCGCCTTTTAAGCTCGAGAGAATTATCAGGATAGGAATTAACATTGTTTCAGCTATTTGCGCTGTGCTCATTACCGTTGCGGTGCTTATTAATAACCGTCTTTTCTTAAACATTACCTTTATGGCACTATTAATAATAGGCGGCATATTGTCGCTATATTTATATTTACAGAGTAAAAAAATCAAGCAGCTCAATTCTGCCATGCATTTTTCATTAGCGGTGCTTATATTGAGTGGACTTGAGCTTGTCAATCGTATCGTGATGCTGATTAATACGGAAGGCGACGTGAGTGTGATAATCTTCTCGCTTTTTGCACCTTGCTTTATTTACATAGCATACGGCTTTTCAAGGCTTCGCTCGGAAGAAACCGTTAGTGCAGATGGGAGCTTGTCATGATTGAAATTTTATTAAACTCACCCTTTCTGGGACCTTGCATTTCAACAATTATACCGCTTTTATTTATCGCAATTATGGTTAAAGATGAAAAAAGCCGTAAAATCGTTCTGTTCTTCTGCTGGGGCACGTTTACAGGTCTGCTTTCTCATATCGGAAACACCCTGCTGGCTCCTGACCCCGAGCAGGTGAACCGTGTGGCAATCAGCATTGCGCCGATATTTGAGGAGGTACTCAAGGCACTTCCGCTCCTCCTATTTTTAAATAAAAAGAAGTATCAGAATATCACAATTATTATAGTTTACAGTGCGATTTCGAGCGGTATAGGCTACTCAATTCAAGAATCGATTTTCTACTTCAGTAATAATTTGAACGGAAACTTCGCCACCACATTGGTGACACTCATTATGAGAACAATATCTACTGCCCTTATGCACGGCGTAACCACGTCTATAATCGGCGCAGGTATATTCATTACGCAAAAACAGCGTCATATCATGGTTCCCGTCTGCTTTGGGCTTCTCGCACTTGCGGCAACTATCCATTCGATGTATAATGTGCTTATGACCACTAATTTCAAGCCTCTCGGAATGATGATGCCAATTGTTATATATATTGCGGGGCTGATGTTTTTAGATACGCTGGAAAAAGAAAATAAATAATAAAAAAAGTGTGACGAACTGTAAATATTTACGTATAAGTATATGAAAAGAAGATGGGGGGGAGGTAAATATGAGCGATAGCAAGGAACTCGACAGCTTAATGAATAGCATAAATATTGTTCCCAACACAGATGCTAAGCGAATTGCAAGAATAAAATATATTACAAAATCATCTAAGAAACGAAGCTTTAGCAGATACCGAACTGCCGCTGTTGTTTTAACATCGTTTGCCGCACTTTTCACCCTATATATCAATTTTAATGATAACATAATACACGACCCTGGCGACAATCTATTAGGAATGGCATTTCAGGATATCGATGGGCTTATAATGTCATACAGCTCCTTTGATTTTTTAGACGTAAATGCGGACGGCTTAAGCGATATCGAGAAGGCACTCTATCATCTCACAGCGATACCTGATAGCGAAAATATTACGATAGACGGCTTTACGCTCCAGCCCTGTTATCTTTCGGGTATGTACATCATAACATCATATAACGGAACTGACACAACAGTCACAATACCGAATAAGCTTGAAGGAATGGAGATAATTGCAATAGCCTCTGATGCCTTTGGAAACCTTACTAATCTCGAGCAGGTCATAATAAATGAAGGAATAAAGTGCATTTTCAACAATGCATTTGAGGGCTGCGGTTCCTTAAAAGATATTTTCTTCCTTTCGGACGAATGTCTTTTGAACAGATATGCATTTGAGGGTTGTTCGGAGGGGCTGACGATGTATGCACCTCTGAAAGGTAATATTCATAATTTTTGCCGAATTAAAGGCATTAATTTTATAGAAGAAAAAAATGACTAAACGATAGAAAGGAAAAAAATTATGACAAAAGCAATAGGAAAAAATCATGTTATCGGTTTTATAATTGGTTTATTGATAACAGGGCTGATTGGCTCAATGTTCTTTATTTTCCCCGTTTTCGGAAATGGATTATTTGGAACAGCGTTCAAATTTAATAACACGGAGGGTGCGAAGGTTGCTTATTATGTAGTGCCCGATAATACCGACTTAAACAATCCTGGTATAGTTATTGGCGAATTTATTGATTATTATTGGCGTGGCGGCTCAAGTACACCATTTTATTCACTACAAATAGGAGATGTATATTTCCCCGAGAATTATGGCTTTAAGGTTATTGGTATAAAATCGCTTACATTCAAGAGCGAGCCGTATTTAAGAGCACTCGCATTCAACAAATTCATAAAATATATTCCCATGGATACTGTATTCAATTGTCAAAACCTGGAAACAGTTGTAATTCCGGAAACTGTACTGGATATCGACATAGACGCTTTCGGCAATTGTAATAACCTCAAGTATATTGTCGGAACAAAAGGCAGTGCTGCCGAAGCCTTTGTTGAAGCCTATAACGCTGATATTGACAACTTTAACAGAAGCAAGCATGCAGTAATCTTCGACTTGTACCGCACACCATTAACATTCATTGACGAGAACGATGTTGACGAGATTAATGGCATGGGTGAATTAATTCTTATCTCTATCCCCGAAGAAACCGAAGAAGAAACCGAAGCGGAAACAGAAGCAGAGACTAGTGGAACAGACGACCCTAGCACCACAAGCGCACCCGACAGCGGTACTGATGCACCTTCGGATACTACCCCCGACAGCGGTACTGATGCACCTTCGGATACTAAACCCGACAGCGGTACTCATGCACCTTCTGATACTACCCACGACAGCGGTACTGATGCACCTTCGGAAACCACCCCCGACAGCGGTACTGACGCACCTTCGGATACCACCCCCGAGCCGAGCACTACTACCACTCCCGAAAGCGATTCTGACGATACTAACGGCGAAATGAGTTTTCCTGACAGCTCTAATGCGGGAAATTTATCTGTGACTGTTCCTTCTAATGACTCCAGCGGTGCAACCACCTCTGGCAGCGGCACCGACGACACCAGCGGAAGCCCAGATGAGCAGCCCCCAACGTTTTGGTGATGTTGAAATGATAAAAATAATCGATATATAAGAGTAGGAGAATATAACGTGAAATTAACAGTAACAAAGCAACATGGTTTAGGT
>JAVBPL010000093.1:0-47117 GCA_031549645.1 Ruminiclostridium sp.
AAGTCGCTTTAAAGCTGTTTTCGCAGACACTAATTGGTTCAGGAAAGATGTTAGGTTCGGGAATGACACCCGATGAGCTTATTGCACAGGTCTCATCTAAAGGTGGAACCACTGTTGCGGGGCTTGAGGTCTTTAAAAGCGGAGGACTCGATGAGCTTGTAGAAAAAGCTTGCGAAGCCTGTACCAATAGGGCATATGAGCTTGGAAAAAATAATTTATAAAAAACTATTGCATTTTATGAAATGTGGTGGTATAATATTACAGTATGTTATGTCCGATATGGCTTAATTGCCGTATTGTGAATTAATATTGAGCAAATATTAATAAGAGATAGTCCGCTGAGGGTAGTATAAGATTACCACTTAAGAATATCTTATAAAAATGGAGGAAAAAATGGACGCATTAAAGTTAATTGTTGAGGGCAGCATGAAGAAGGAGATCCCAGCTTTTGAGGTGGGAGACACAGTTAAAGTAAACGTACGTATTCAAGAAGGTAATAAATCTCGTATACAGGCTTTCGAGGGAATTGTAATTGCTAAGAAGCACGGCGGTATAAATGAGACCTTTACAGTTCGAAGATTATCTCATGGTGTCGGTGTAGAGAGAGTTTTCCCTGTTCATTCACCGTCAGTAGATAGTGTAGAAGTAATTAGAGCCGGTAAAGTGCGCAGAGCAAAGCTGTATTACCTCCGTGATAAGGTTGGTAAGGCTGCAAAGGTTAAATCCAAATTCAACTAATAAAATGTACGGAAACGAACTTTTGCTTAAAACAATTGTTCGTTTTTGTTGATATTTAAAGAATTTTATAAGCGAAGGGGTAACTTAATAATGGACGAATATATCGATAATATTCCTGTTAATGATAATTCGGGTTCGCCGCTTAAAAACGTTAATTATGTGATGAAGGAAATTTATGACTGGGTGGAATGTGTGCTTGTGGCACTGGTTTCTGTCGTGGTTATTCTGACTTTTATCGCTAGAGTTACAGTAGTTGATGGCAGCTCTATGCTCCCAACGCTTGTTGACAGGGAGCTGCTCGTTATTTCGCATCTCTTTGATGTTTACGATTACAATGATATTATAGTTTTACAGGCTAAGGATTATATCAATGAGGAATATGAATCGGGAAAGCCTATTGTTAAGCGTATTATAGGACTTCCTGGGGATAGCATAGAAATAGATTTTGAGAACGGCCGTGTTTATCGGAACGGTAATCTTCTTGAACAGGAAATTACAGACGGTTATCTGATGGAGGATGGACATTATATCAACGCAAAAACGTATTTGAGACGGGATATGGTTGGTACTGTGATTGTTCCAGAAAATTCGTATTTCGTGATGGGCGACAATCGTAATGACTCAATTGACAGCCGCGACAATGTTATCGGCTTTGTGGACCGTCATTATATAGTAGGCAAGGTAATTTGCCGTTTTATGCCGATAAGTAAATTCGGTCCTGTTAATTAAAATGAGCAGCAATGATAGATATATAGACGAAATTCTTGAGGAAGTAGAACAAAGAAGAAATAGAGAAAATGTAGTAAAGTCAGTCGCTGCGCCTGTACCTGCCATAGAGTCTCCCTATATAACCTTCAGAGATGTTTTTGATTGGGTGGAAAGTATAATTATCCCCGTAATTTTTATTGTTATATTTATGCTTTTCGGGTTTCGGATTAATCAGGTGTTCGGGATTTCGATGGAGCCGACCTTGTATGAGGGGCAGAGGCTTATCGTTACCCCTTACGGAAAGCTAACGCATGGTGATATTGTAATACTTGAAGCCAAAAATTTACTCAACAGACAGACAGGTCTGCTTGGAGAGCCGATTGTGAAGCGGATTATAGGGCTTCCAGGTGACGAAATCTACATTGAGTCGGGAACAGGAAACGTATACCGAAATAATGTTCTTCTCGAGGAAAATTATATAAATGAAAAGCTAAGAGATGCAGGAAACAGGGAATATCCCCTAATTGTGCCAGACAATCATATTTTTGTAATGGGCGACAACAGAAATCATTCGGTTGATAGCCGCAGTGTTTATTACGAGGGTACACCAGGATATGTGGACTGTGTTGATGTCAGATATGTGCTTGGACGTGCGGTTTTTCGTATATGGCCTTTAGATAGTATCGGAGAATTGAATTGAAAGACGACTTAAGAATACAGTGGTTCCCAGGTCACATGACCAAAACCAAAAGGCTTATCGAGGCCGATATCAAGATTGTTGATGCAGTAGCGGAGCTCGTTGATGCCAGATGCCCTGAAGCAAGCCGTAATCCCATTCTTGATGAAATTATACAAAATAAACCGCGAATAATTATTTTAAACAAAAGCGATTATGCAGATACCAATGTGACTGCCTTGTGGAAAAGGTTTTACGAAAAAAAAGGCTTTGCAGTACTAATTTGTGACTGTCGGAGCGGGAACGGTGTCAAAAATTTTGCGCCGCTTCTGAAAAAGCTTTTAGCCCAGAAGCTCGAAAGCCGTGAAAGCAAGGGTATGATAGGGAAGGCACTTCGAGTTATGGTGGTAGGTATACCTAATGTCGGGAAATCCTCCTTCATTAACCGTATGGCAAATTCGAAGAAAACACAGGTGGGTGATCGCCCTGGAGTAACCCGTGGAAAGCAGTGGGTTACGATTGATAAGCAGATTGAGCTGCTTGATATGCCTGGTATACTTTGGCCGAAATTCGAGGATAAGAATGCCGCAATGCTGCTTGGTTTCACGGGTGCGATTAAAGACGATGTAATTGATATTTTGTCTCTTGCGAATGAGCTGGGTGAATTATTAATTAAAAATTATCCAAATATGATTATCGAAAGATACAAGCTGAAAAGCTTAGATGGAAATATACTCGAAAACATAGCAAGTGCAAGAGGAATGTTAATTTCAAAGGGTGAGCTTGATACCGAAAGAGCGGCTTCGACCTTGCTCGATGAATTTAGAGGAGGCAAAATTGGAAAAATCAGTCTCGAAAAGCCTAACGGAGTATGACAGTCAGATAAGAGAAGAACTGGGCGAAAATATTGTTATATGTGGGATTGACGAAGCAGGACGGGGACCGCTTGCGGGAGATGTTTATGCGGCGGCTGTTGTTTTACCGCCTGATTTTGAAATCGTGGGACTGAATGATTCAAAGAAGCTTTCAGAAAAGAAGCGTGACTATTTATATGAACAGATTATTGAGTCGGCGGTTTCCTACTGTATTGGTACCGCGAGTGTTTTGGAAATAGAGGAACACAATATTTTAGGTGCAACGTTTATCGCTATGCGGCGGGCTTTTGAGGGGCTGTCAGTGAAGCCTGATATAGCACTTGTAGATGGGAACAGAGACCCGTTATTAAGTACCGAGACACGAACTATAATTAAGGGTGATGGTGTATCAGCGTCTATTGCGGCTGCATCGATATTGGCCAAGGTTTCAAGAGATATTTATATGAAAAAAATTGCAGAGGAATTTCCACAGTATCTCTTTGAAAAGCATAAGGGTTATGGAACTAAGCTTCATTATGAAATGGTAGATAAATACGGCTTAAGTACTGTACATAGGAAAAGTTTTTTCAAAAATAGGGGCTAGATTATGGCTGATAGGTACGAGAAGGGCAGCTTGGGAGAGCAATTTGCTGCTGATTATTTAGTTAAGCAAAAGTATACTGTGCTTAGTAGAAATTATAAGAAAAAACAAGGCGAGCTTGATATAATTGCCAGAAAAGGCGAGGTTATCGCAGTTGTCGAGGTAAAAACAAGGAAAACCGGCAGTCTAAGACGGGGTGTTTTAGCCGTGGATACACGGAAAAGATTACGGATTATCAGGACTACACAGATCTTTCTGTTAGAAAATGAGATTGATATAAGCGGTGTTCAGATACGCTTTGATATAGCTGAGATTGTTATTTCAGATGAAGAAGAACCGAGGGTTTTAAAGATTAATTATTTCGAAAACGCCTTCGATGCTACGGGAATAGATGATTTTTTATTTATATAGGAAATAAGGAATGGTGATTAATATGAACTATACCAGCACACGGGACAATAGTATTACGGTGAAAAGTGCGGAGGCAATTACGCAGGGCTTATCAAACGAAGGCGGTTTATTTGTACCGACTAATTTGACCGATGTTAAGCTTGACAAGGATTTTGTGATGTCGCTTGCCGATATGCCTTATTACAAAAGGGCGTATGAGGTTTTCAAGCTCTTTTTAACCGATTTTACCGATGAGGAAATTCTTCATGCAGTTAAAAATGCTTATGGTGATAATTTCGAGACCGAGAACATTACCGAGCTGTCGCATTTAATGACAGGGACGTATGTTTTGGAGCTTTGGCACGGACCTACCTGCGCTTTTAAGGATATGGCACTTCAAATTCTGCCATATTTACTGACAATTTCGGCGAAGAAAACCATTTCGGATAAGGAAATTGCAATACTGGTTGCTACCTCTGGTGATACTGGTAAGGCTGCACTTGAGGGCTTTAAGGACGTACCTGGAACAAAAATTATGGTTTTCTATCCCGAAAACGGCGTAAGTGATATGCAAAAACGTCAGATGACTACACAAGAGGGCGGAAACGTTTCTGTTTGTGCGGTTAAGGGCAATTTTGACGACTGCCAGAACGGTGTCAAGGAAATTTTCACGAATAAAGAAATCGCCGAAAAGCTATTAAAGAAAAACCTTCTTTTCTCGAGTGCGAACTCGATTAACTGGGGCAGGCTTTCGCCGCAGATAGTTTATTATGTTTCTGCTTATGCCGAGCTTATTAAGAACAACGAAATCCAGTTTGGCGACGAAATAAACGTTGTTGTACCTACTGGAAACTTCGGGAATATACTTGCGGCTTATTACGCTAGAGAAATCGGAATTCCGATTAGGAAGCTTATTTGTGCGTCTAATAAGAATAAAATTTTAACCGATTTTCTAAAAACGGGTATTTATGACCGTAACCGTGAATTCTACACCACTACCTCACCTTCAATGGATATATTGATTTCGTCAAACCTTGAGAGGCTTTTATATCACCTTTCGGGTAACAATGACGCACTTATAAACGGGTGGTTTGGCGGTCTTAAGTCGAATGGACGTTATGAGGTTAATGCCGAGGTTAAGGCAAAGCTTGATGAGCTGTTTTACGGCGGCTTCTGTAATGATGACGAGGTTGCTGCAACAATTAATTCTGTATTTAATGAATATTCGTACCTTCTTGATACTCACACCGCCGTGGCTTATAAGGTCTATGAGGATTATAAAAAGGAAACAGGCGACAACACTAAGGCGATTGTGGTTTCAACCGCTAATCCGTATAAGTTTGTTTCATCTGTTTATGGGTCACTGGGCGGTGAAAATGTAAACGGAGATGAGTTCCAAACCGCAGAGGCACTCGAAAGGCTTACGGGAACCGAGATGCCTGGGGCGCTTGCGGCTACGAGGAATAAGGAAATTCGCTTTAAAAATTCGGTTGCCGCAGATGATATGATTGGTGCGGTTTCGGAGTTTTTGAAGCTTCAGGATTAAGTAAAGATGGCTTTATTTGCAATCGGTGACTTGCATCTTTCGCTGGACGGCGATAAGGGAATGGATATTTTCGGCGGCTGGCAGGATTATGTTGAGCGGCTGCGTGAAAACTGGAACAGCACCGTCACAGACCAAGATACAGTTGTAATCATCGGTGATATTTCGTGGGCGATGTCGCTTGAGGAGGCTGTCAAGGATTTCAACTTTATCAATAATGAGCTTAAAGGGAAGAAGATTATTTTAAAGGGGAACCACGATTATTGGTGGAATACAGCTTCGAAAATGAATAATTTTCTCGATAGAAATTTCTTCAATAATATCCGTATTTTATCGAATAACGCTTACTTGTGTGAGGGAATTTCGGTTTGCGGAACAAGAGGCTGGATAAACGAAACCAATGAGGCAGTCGATGTAAAAATCCTAAACCGTGAGGCTGGCAGGCTCGAAATGTCGATTAAGGACGGGATTAAGCTTGGCGGAGAGCTAGTAGCTTTTATACATTATCCACCTATTTTTGGTGGGGAACAGAATTATTTTATTCTCGAAGTCCTTGAAAAATATGAGATAAAACGCTGTTATTACGGGCATATTCATGGAAATGGCTGCAAAAAGGCGTTCAATGGAATTAGAAACGGATGCGAATTTAATTTGCTCTCGGCTGATTATGTTAATTTTACGCCGCAAAAAGTAAACAAATAATAAATAATTTATGAAAATAGTGGAAATTATTTTCAATATATGCTATACTAGAACTTGAATTGTAAAAAAGGCAAATTATGTTATAAATATTATCGGAGGACAAAAGAAAATGGAAATTTTAAGAAATGAAGTTACAGAGGCAAATTTAACAGAGGTAGAGTTCAAGCTAAATGCAGAAGAATTTGAGGCTGGCTTACAGGCGGCTTATAATAAAGCGAAGGGAAATATCGCTATTCCAGGATTTAGAAAAGGCAAAGCACCTCGTAAGATGATTGAAAAGCAGTACGGCGAAAACGTATTTTTTGAAGATGCAGTTAACGGCTTATATTCAAAAGCGGTTTCTAACGTAATAGACGAATTAGGTCTCGATGTAGTTGATATGCCTAATATCGAGGTTGTGTCGGTGAGCAAGGAAGATGGCGTTGTATTCAAGGCTAGCTTCACTGTAAAGCCCGAGGTAACAATAAATAATTATCTTGGTTTAGAAATAGAAGAATTTGACAAGAATGTAACTGACGCGGATATCGAGAAGAAGCTGAAGGAGCTTCAAGATAAAAATGCGCGCCTTATCGATGTGACAAGAGCAGTTGAAAGGGGCGACACCGCGATATTTGATTTTAAGGGTTTCTGCGATGACGAAGCTTTTGAGGGTGGTTCTGCTGATAATTTCTCGCTTGAAATCGGAAGCGGACGCTTTATCCCTGGTTTTGAGGAGCAGATGATTGGTAAAGAAATCGGCGTGGATTTTGACGTTAACGTAACCTTCCCCGAGGATTACAATGCAAAAGAGCTTGCGGGTAAGGCTGCTGTTTTCAAGTGTAAAATAAATGAGCTTAAGGGTAAGGAGCTTCCAGAAATCGACGACGAATTCGCAAAGGATACCAGTGAATTTGACACCTTAGACGAGCTTAAGGCTGACATCTCGAAGAAGGTTGAAGCTGAGAAGGAACGTGCAGCTAAGGCGCATCTCGATAATAAGATTGCTGAAAAACTAATGGAAAAAATGCAGGCTGATGTTCCTAACGCTATGTATGAAAACAGAATTGATGACATGGTTCGTGACTGGGAGTTCAGAAACAAGGCACAAGGTATAAAGATTGACGATTATCTGAAATATTCGGGAATGTCAATGGAGCAGTTCAGAGAAATTTTCCGTGAGCCAGCCATAAATCAAGTTAAGCTCCGTCTCGCACTCGATAAGATTGCTGAAATTGAGAATATTGTTATTGACGATGATACTTTAAATAAGGAATACGGGGAAATCGCAGGACAGCATGGTATGGATATCGATAAAGTTAAGAAGGTAATAAACAGCGATACACTTATCAAGGATATGAAGGCTGACCGTGCGCTCGAAATCGTTAAGGAAAATATTAAGCTTATAAAATAAATATAGATATAATTCATAGCGTTAGAAAGGAACGGTTATTTTATGGACAGAAGTTATATGAGTCTGGTGCCTACCGTTATTGAGCAGACGGGGCGTGGTGAGCGTGCTTATGATATTTATTCAAGACTGTTAAACGACAGAATTGTTATGCTTCACGAGGACGTTAACCCTGTAACCTCGAGCCTTATTGTAGCACAGCTTTTGTTCCTTGAGGGGCAGGACCCTGATAAGGATATTCACCTTTATATCAACAGCCCAGGCGGTTCTGTGACTGACGGAATGGCGATTTATGACACCATGCAGTACATCAAGTGTGATGTTTCGACTATTTGTCTTGGCATGGCGGCATCAATGGGTGCGTTTCTACTAGCAGCGGGTGCAAAGGGGAAACGTATGGCGCTTCCTAATGCCGAGATTATGATTCATCAGCCGTCTGCTGGTGCACAAGGACAGGTTACCGATATTGAAATTCATACAAAGAGACTGCTTTTTGTTAAGGATAGAATGAACAGAATTTTATCAGAGAAAACAGGTCAGCCGCTTGAAACAGTTATTCACGATACAGAGCGTGATAACTTTATGACAGCGGAGGAGGCTATGAAATACGGTCTCATTGATAAGGTTATAGAGAAGAAGGATAAGTAGTCCGTCAGAAAGAATGGAGATTTTTATTTATGTTAAGATGCAGCTTCTGCGGAAAGACGGAAAATCAAGTTGCTCGTATGCTTTATGGCACTAACGGCTGTATATGCGACGAATGTGTAATTGTATCCTATCAGATGCTGGTTGATGAGGGTGAAATAGAGCCGAATATGCTCCTCCCGAAGCCGACAATAGCGAATGAGGATTTAGAGCTTGTTACTCCGCAGGATATTAAGAAGATACTGGATTTATATATAATCGGACAAGAGGAAGCTAAAAAGACGCTTTGCGTTTCGGTTTATAATCATTATAAGAGAACAGTTATTAATTCAAAGCGAAATGAAAAGGGTAACGATGAAGATGACGTTGAGCTTCAAAAGAGCAACGTGCTTCTGCTAGGACCAACTGGTGTCGGTAAAACCATGCTTGCACAGACACTTGCAAGGGTGCTTCATGTTCCCTTTGCGATTGCCGATGCTACCACCTTAACTCAGGCGGGATATGTCGGCGAGGACGTTGAAAACGTGCTGCTTAGACTTATTCAGGCTGCTGATTTTGATATTAGTGCAGCCGAGCAGGGTATTATTTATATTGATGAAATTGATAAGGTCTCACGCCGCTCCGAGAATACCTCGATTACCCGAGATGTAAGCGGTGAGGGCGTACAGCAGGCGCTTCTCAAGATTATTGAGGGTACGGTTTCGAATGTTCCTCCGCAGGGCGGGCGTAAGCATCCGCATCAGGAGTTTATTCAAATTGATACCAAGAATATACTTTTTATTTGCGGCGGTGCTTTTGACGGACTTGAAAAGACGATTATATCTCGTATTCACGCTTCGGCTATTGGTTTCGGTGCAGAAATAAAGTCGCAGAAGGAAAAAGAGGACAGCCGTACACTCCATGAGGTAAATCCGCAGGATTTAGTTAAGTACGGAATTATCCCAGAGCTTGTAGGCAGACTTCCCGTAATTGCGGTGCTTGATGAGCTTGATGTTCCAGCACTTATGAAAATACTTGTTGAACCGAAGAATGCGATTGTTAAGCAGTACAAATACCTCTTTGAGCTTGACGGAATTGAGCTTAACGTTGAGGAAGGTGCGTTACGGAAGATTGCCGAGAAGTCGCTTGAAAGAAAGACTGGTGCAAGAGGACTCCGTACCATTATGGAAAGTATTTTATCCGAGGTAATGTTCGAGGCACCAAGCGATGACACAATTGTGAAAATTACGGTGACCGAGGACAGCGTTGGCGGTAAAGAGAAGCCTATCGTTGAACACGGACCTGCTAGGAAAAAGAAAACCGCATCAAAGAAAAAGACAAATAGAAAAACTGCGGTGTAAAATACTACTGTATACACTTAATGGGTATCGGTCTTAACCTGATGCCCATTTTAATTTTCTAAAATCTCAAAATTTTACTTTACAAATCATGAGATATATGTTATAATATTTTCGTTACGTATTTAATACTAACATAATTACCATTTCATGGCATTGCGGCGTATGCCCCGACGGGGATTAACTGCTACCCTCTGCTATGTTTGGCATGAAAATTTAAAGGAGTTATCAAAATGCTTAGAAAAGAAGAAAAAACAGCAGTTATCGAGGATAACCGCACACATGAGAACGATACAGGTTCTCCCGAGGTTCAGGTTGCAATTCTTACAAAGAGAATTAACGACCTAACCGAGCATCTTAAGGAACACAAGAACGATCACCACTCAAGAAGAGGACTTCTCAAGATGGTAGGTCACAGACGTAATCTCTTAAACTACCTTAAGAAGAAGGATATTGAACGTTACCGTACAATTATCGCAAAGCTCGGCATAAGAAAGTAATAACTGCCTAAAAGGGTGGGGTTTATTCCCTGCCCTTTAAAAGCATTATTTAAGGAAAACAAGAAACGAGGTAACAGGATTTTTAGCATTAAGTTGAAGAAGCTTAGATAGCTTTTTGAACTTATTGCTAAATGCTGTGCCTCACGTCAAAAAAAGGAGTAGCATTAAATGTTTCAAAATCACAAGGTTTTTAAAACCACATTTGCCGGCCGTGAATTATCGGTAGAAACCGGCAAAACCTGTGAGCTCAGCAATGGCTCATGTTGGATTACCTACGGCGAAACCGTCGTTATGGTAAACGTTACGGCAAGCGCAAAGCCCCGTGACGGCGTAGACTTTTTCCCGTTATCTGTTGATTACGAGGAGAGACTTTATTCAGTTGGCAAAATCCCTGGCGGATTTTTAAAGAGAGAGGGTAGACCCAGCGAGAAAGCTATTCTTACCTCTCGTGTTGTTGACCGTCCTATGCGTCCGCTTTTCCCTAAGGATATGAGAAATGACGTTGCTCTCGTTATGACTGTTATGGCAGTTGACCCCGATTGCTCACCCGAAATAATCGGAATGATTGGTGCTTCAATCGCAGTAGCTATTTCGGATATTCCATGGAATGGGCCTATCGGCGGCATTTCTGTTGGTTTAGTTGACGGCGAAATCGTATTTATGCCCGGTGCTGAGGATAGACTTAAGTCAGATTTAAACCTTACAATCGCTTCAAGTGAGAAGAAGGTTGTTATGATTGAGGCAGGCGCTAACGAGGTTCCCGATGATGTTATGCTTAAGGCAATAGATTTAGGTCATAAGGAAATCGTGAATGTCCTTATACCATTCATTAATGACATAATCAAGACAGTAGGTAAGCCTAAGTTTGCCTTCGATTCGATGGATGTTGACCATGATATGTTTGATAAAATCTCTGATTTTGCTATCGAAAGAGTTCGTTTTGCTCTCGATACAGATGATAAGAATATCAGAGAAGAACGCTTAAAGCCTGTTGTAGATGATATTCATGCCAAGTTTGATGAAGAATATCCTGAACAGATTGCTATGATTGACGAATGTATTTACAAGCTCCAAAAGCAGGTAGTTCGTCGCTGGCTACTCGACGACGGCAAGCGTGTTGACGGAAGAAAGCTTGACCAAATCAGACCGCTCGCTTCCGAAGTAGGCGTACTCCCAAGAGTTCATGGCTCTGGACTTTTCACAAGAGGGCAGACACAGGTACTGACAGTTACAACCCTTGGACCTATCAGCGATGCTCAGCGAATTGACGGGCTTGATGATGAGGATACCAAGCGTTATATGCATCATTACAACTTCCCACCATATTCTGTCGGTGAGGCTAAGACTAGCAGAGGACCAGGACGCCGTGAAATTGGACATGGAGCTTTAGCTCAAAGAGCTTTAGAGCCTGTTATTCCGTCAATTGAGGAATTCCCTTATGCTATCAGACTAGTATCGGAAATTCTTTCGTCAAACGGTTCAACCTCGCAGGGTTCAATCTGCGGCTCTACACTATCACTTATGGATGCTGGTGTGCCGATTAAGGCTCCTGTTGCGGGTATTTCATGCGGACTTATCACCGAGGGTGACCGCTGGATGACTATGATTGATATTCAGGGTGTCGAGGATTTCTTCGGCGACATGGACTTTAAGGTTGCTGGTACTCATGAGGGTATCACAGCAATTCAGATGGACCTTAAGATTGACGGCTTAACTCCCGAAATAATTAAGGAAGCTATCGAAACCACTCACAAAGCGAGAATAGATATTCTTGACGATGTAATGCTCAAGGCTATTGATAAGCCCCGTTCAGAGGTTAACAAATACGCTCCGAAGATGCTTAATACTAAGGTTCCCGTTGATAAAATCCGTGAGGTTATCGGATCGGGCGGTAAGGTTATTCAAAAGCTTTGCGCTGACTTTGATGTTAAGATTGACCTTGATGAAGAAGGAAATGTATTTATCTGCGGCAATGATATGGAGAAGGCAAACGCTTGTATCGAAACCATTCAGGCTATCGTAATGGTGCCTGAAATCGGCTCTATTTATAAAGGTAAAGTGGTTCGTGTAACTGGCTTTGGTGCTTTCGTTGAGTTTGCACCTGGCAAGGAGGGTATGGTTCATATCTCCGAGCTTGAAAACCGCCGTGTTGAAAAGGTAGAAGATATTTGCAACGTTGGCGACCAGATAATAGTTAAGATTATTAAGATAGATAATCAAGGTAAAATCGGACTTTCGAGAAAAGAAGCACTTGCTGATATTGAAGCGAAGAAAAAGGAAAAAGAAGCAAATCAATAATTAAAATTAATATGAGCCTGTCGTTTAAATCGGCAGGCTTAAATTAAAGAAAAGAGGCATTATAATGAGTGATAATAAAGTTAAAATTGCAAATCCCTCTCCGCTAGGTTTATTGGGCTTCGGAATGACAACGGTGCTGTTAAATCTACATAATTCGGGGCTTATTCCGTTATCGGTTGTAATTGTAGCGATGGGCTTTGCTTTGGGAGGTCTTGCACAGATAATTGCTGGAATTATGGAATTCAAGGCGGGGAATACCTTTGGTGCTACTGCTTTTACAGCTTATGGGACTTTCTGGTGGTCACTTATATTTATTTGGACAAATCCGCTTGGAAGCACATCAGCTGATGCGGTTTCTATGGGGTATTATCTGCTTTTATGGGCTATATTTACCTTGTTTATGTCTATTGGTACACTTAAGCATAATGTCGCAACTCGTGTAGTTTTCTTTTCGCTCACCTTACTGTTTTTACTACTAGCTATCAGCGACTTTTCGGGAAGCGAGGCTATTCATACTATAGCTGGGATAGTTGGTATATTCTGCGGTCTATCGGCGATATATAACAGTGTTGCACAGGTTATTAATAACGAATTTGGGAAGAAAGTTTTACCACTTTAAAATACTGAATGGGGGAGATTTTATGGCAAGCTTTATTAAAAAATTCAAGGTCGAGGATAATTTTTTCGGCAGGTATCAGTATTTAATCCGTGATGTTGTTATTCCTTATCAGGAGAAGGCACTTAAGGATGAAATACCAGATGCGGAAAAAAGTCACTGTATCGAAAATTTCAAGCTGGCAGCCGAGAAGCTTAAAACTGGCAGCTGTGAAAGTGAATTCTACGGAATGGTTTTTCAGGACAGCGATGCCGCTAAATGGCTTGAGGGTGCAGCGTATACGCTTGCGATTTCGCCAGATGCGGAGCTTGAACGTCGCTGTGATGAAATAATTGATATTATCGCAAATGCACAGGATAAGGACGGATACCTTAATACATATTTTACAGTCAAGGAGCCGAATAAGCGTCTTACAAACCTTGAACAGGCACATGAATTATACTGTGCGGGACACATGATGGAAGCCGCCGTGGCGTATGCTGACTGTACAGGGAAAACTAAGCTGCTCGATGTAATGTGCAGAATGTCAGATTATTTATATGATAGCTTTATTACTAACAAGCATGAAGGCTATCCAGGGCATCCTGAGATTGAGCTTGCTCTGATGAGAATGTACCGCTGTACTGGAAATGAAAAGTATTATGAGCTTGCAAAGCATTTTGTTGATGTCAGGGGTGTTGATAAGGAATTTTATTCTAAGGAGAAAGCTAGAAATGACTGGAGTGTGTGGGGTGGCAGGGGAAACCCAGACCTTAAGTATTCGCAGTGCCATCTACCTGTCCGTGAACAGGATAAGGCAGTAGGTCATTCAGTGCGTGCGGTGTATCTTTATACTGCAATGGCTGATGTGGCAAGGACATCGGGAGATAAATCCCTAATCGATGCCTGTAAGCGGCTTTGGGATAATATGACTGCTTCTAGAATGTATGTTACGGGCGGAATAGGCTCGGCTTACGAGGGTGAGGCATTTACTGCGGATTATCACCTGCCGAATGATACCGCTTATGCCGAGACTTGTGCTTCAATAGGGCTTGCGTTCTTTGCAAATAAGATGCTAGATTTAGAAAAAGACGCAAAATACGCCGATGCGATGGAAAGAGCGATTTATAACACCGTGCTTGCGGGAATGCAGCTTGACGGGCAACGTTTCTTTTATGTAAATCCGCTTGAAATCATTCCAGGTGTGTCGGGACAGGCGCAGACCCATCGTCATACACTCCCTGAAAGACCAAAGTGGTTTGCGTGTGCCTGCTGCCCTCCGAATGTGGCTAGGTTACTCCCCTCAATCGCCGATTATGCGTGGTGTATGGAAAATGATACCGTTTACTCGAATTTATTCATAGGTGGAACACTGGATTTGAGCGAAAATGGCGGTAAAATTGAGGTAACAACTGCGTATCCTTATGAGGGTGATGTTACTTATAAATTCCAGCCTAATATGGATAAAATGAACATGACTTTAGCGGTTAGGGTGCCTTGCTGGAGCAAGGAGACTGTTATTTTTAAGAATGGTGGCAAGATAAACTGTGAAATAAAAGCAGGTTATGCCTATATCACTGACAGCTTTACTACGGGTGATGAGATTAAGGTTTCTTTTGATATGTCGGCAAGACGCATCTATTCAAACGAAAAAGTAAACTCAAATAACGGTAAGGTAGCGTTTTCGAGAGGTCCGCTTGTGTACTGCCTTGAGGGTGCGGATAACTGTGAGGATATTCTCTCGCTTCGGATTTATAAGGACGCTGAGCCAAAAATTTGTGGATATGATCCTAACAAGCTTTCGGGTATAGCCGAAATTAAGATAGCGGGTTGTAAGGTAAACGGCAGTAATGAACTTTATTCATATAGTTCACCTAAGGCTGAGGACTGTGAGCTTGTTCTGGTACCGTATTATACTTGGGGGAACCGCGGTTTAAATCAAATGAGAGTTTGGATACCCGAGATATGAATCGGGTAGATGCGGTTAAAACATATTTTGACAGCATAATCAATAACATGTCCGATATAGCTAAGCAAAAAAATGCAATTTCACATTCGTATATTGTCGCACAATATTCAGCTTTTCTTGCGGCTAGGCGTGGTATCAACACCGAGCTTATGTATATTTGCGGTTTGCTTCATGATGTGTATGCTTATTGTTCGGGCAGTTATGATGAACATGATAAGCTGGGCGCCAAAATGGTTAAATCAGCACTGCTTGAAATGAATTTATTCACTATTGAGGAGCTTATCACAATAGAGACCGCTATATATCATCATGACGAAAAGGAGCAGATTGACAGCGATTATGACGAGGTACTTAAGGACGCAGATGTGCTGGTAGTGCTGCTTGATAATGGAATACTTTCTGTTCCCGATTGGTACAAGAAACGTGCTGATAAGCTTATCGCTGAACTCGGATTATAACACAAAATGAGCCGTTACATACGCAGATGCCTGTGAAATTTGGAACTTTCACTAAAAAATTATCAAAAAAGTGTTGTAAATGTTAACAATATTGTTTAAATTAGCAATTGTCATATCTTAATTTTTGATGTATAATGTTTATATTAATTTATTTTTAAGGAGGAAATTATGAGTTTTAAGAAAATGCTTGCTGCATTAACTGCAGTATGTACAGTTGCAGCTTTTTCAGTAGCAGTAAGTGCAGAAGGCCCTGGAATTGAAATCAGAATGGGTGAAATGTTTACAGGCGCAAAAATCAGCGTTGCTGAAGCTAATCTTCAAGAGGGACACACCTATTTAATGACAATCGTTGCAAGTGCTAACGGCGGCGGAAATGGTTTCCGTGTTAGATGGGTAGACGAATCTGAGGGTACATACAACGATGCAGGCGAGCCTTCTGCTCACAGCACCGATGAAGCAACCGTAAAGCCTGGCGAAAACAAGGTAAACCAAATCCCAGCATATTTTAAAGATGTTTTTGATTTCGATACAAGAAATACAGAAAAAACATTTTATGTTGAATTTACAGTAGGCGCAGATATTGATAATCTAAACCCTAAGTACATGGATTACATTATTATTCAAGGTCAGGGCGGAAATGCTTCCTACACAGTTCATGATGTTACAATCGAGGAAGTTACAGCAGCTGCTCCCGCAGCAACTGATGCTCCCGCAGCAACTGATGCTCCCGCTGCTGGTAACACAGCAACCGCTACAACAGACAACAAGGCTTCTAACCCTGAAACAGGCGTTGAAGGTGTTGCTGTTATCGCTGGAATTGCTTTATTAGCATCTGGCGCAATTATCGTTTCTCGCAGAAGAAAGTAATTAATCATTTAAGTTGATTTAATTAAAACAAACCTTCGTTATTTTTCGAAGGTTTGTTTTTTTAATGAAAATAATATTTTAATACATTATACCCCAACGCCCGCGGCTTCTATAATAATGGTATCTGACAAATTCAATCTCATTTGCAAGTGCGTCAAAATCGGTTGATTGATTGATAGAAGAGGAGTTGAAGCTCTCGGTGAAGGCTTCGGTAAGCTCGGTACCCGCAATACGGAAGTTATTGATATAACCGCCATTGCGTATCTTCGACCTCAATTTCCTCATAAAATTGTAAAACATGCTGTCAATACAGATATATTTATCGGAAATTGGGTCTCGTAGCGATTGAAGCAGCAGGTAAATATCCATGAAAAGATGAACATTGCTTTTAAGTATATTTATTATGTCTGGCTTATAATTCTCAGGGATATCCATTCCGTAAATTTCTGGAATGATGTTATCCACTGGATAAAATTCTGAGAAGCTTCGGCTGAACAGCTTAAGAAGCTGCTCTCGGTTAATATAGCTGTTATTAAGCTTATCATCGTTGATTATGTAATTATCTGCGTTCTTGATGTAGACCAAATAATCGCCAAAATTCTCCCAGTCAAACAGTACATTCTTATCGTCGTGCTTACCGTCTCCGATTATGTACTCGTTCGCCAGACGCAAAAGAATAGTAAGCTGCTGTATAATTTTATTTTTATTGATACCAAAGACTTTAAGAAACGGTTGCAGCTTTTTAAGGCTATTGGTATTTTCGGCGTAGGTTATTAGCTCTTTCTCAACCTTTTCGTAGCCTGCGGTTAGCTTGTTGTGAATATACTGTATAATATCTCCACAAAAACGGTGTGTTGATATAACTGTAACGTTGTCGTTAGAGGGCAATGTCCATATTTCGTGCTCCTCGGGCTCAATAAGTGTTGCAACTACATACTTAATTCTTTCTTCGTTAAGGGCATTGTTGCGGTCCTGACCTTCTTGATAAACGCCGTATTTAATCCAGCTGTTTTCGGTGAGATTTGACATGTACATTCTGACATAACCGAATGCAGTAAGCTTAAGCATTTCGGCAACAATAATATCAGCGTATACGTCCTGATACAGATTTGACCAGCCGACAATTCTCGCCTTTACGTCGTCGAGCGTGGTGAAGCTTAAAACAAAACGCATATCGCCAGACTCATCAAAGCCTAGCAGACGGCTGAAAAGCTGAAGTGTGTTAGCGGAAATCAGTTCCGCTGAATAAACATTCTTGATAGAGGCTTCTCTATTAAGGTGTTTTTCAACTAGCTTTGGAAGCTCGGTTCTGATTAAGTTAAAATCGGAATTCTTTGACATGGCATCGAAATCTGTAATAATTCTTCCCATGTACTGCGTTTGAAAAACTACTAGTGCTTCCCATTTATTCCTTAAATCGAGGAGTGTAGCATAAATTAATTTGAAATCCTCAAAGCTTGCCATGCTTTGTTTTTGCGTTAACTTAGAGCTTTCGGTTGTGCTTATTCTTTCAAGTGTTGAAAGTAGCTCGGTGTTTGCGAAAAGCTCGACGTACAAGCCGTTCATGAAATAGTTGATAAATCTGGGAATTTCCGCTGAGGTTGCAGATATACCAAGCAGAGTGTTGCGAGCGATGCCGTTAAGAAGCTTTAACACCTCAGTCATTATAAGTGCCACTGCCTTGTTGTCATAACGGGGCTTACCATTCTTTGTTGCTACATGGCGGTATAACGTTGAATACAAGATTTCGCTTTGATTTATGTCAAGCTTGTGGATATGAGCGGTGCGTATTACAGCATCTAAAATCTGATTATTTAAGTAATCTAATTGCAGCTCATATTCATAAGAAGTCAAAACTTCTTTTAAGCGGTTGTCGGATTTAACAAAAAATTTTTTTACACAATCTGTGAAGCAATCTAGTATTTGTCCGAAATAGAGCATCTTTGATATATGTGAGTAGCGATTGTTAAAATCCTCCTCAGTTATCATCACAAATAGGTCGCTCATAATGCCCGCATGAACCCTATGGAGGGCGTTTAGGGTATTAATGTCACCGCTTACCGCCTCGCTATAGTACACCGACTTAATGTTCACCATCGAGTCAAACATGAGATTGCGGCTAAGCATACGCAGCAGATAATTAATGAGAAATTTGTTGCGATACATTGCTTCGAACGGCATAATATTCTGTGCCGCCTGATACATTAAGAATGGCGTGATTTTGTAAATGCCGCTAAGCGAGTCGGAGCCGGGAAGGGAAACCGAAAATAACGGTCCAAGGAAATCTGTGCTCCCCTCGCCCATCTCCGCAAGAGCCACAATGTTTGCGAGCATTGCTTCCTCAGTTTCGTAATCAGCAACACCTGCAAATAAAATTGGGTACGCCGCTGACATACCAAGGTCAGTACGAAAGTTTATCATTACAAAGGTTTTATCGTATGCTGGTAAGGTTTTTCGTCCATCAAAACGTGGAATAAGATTTATAGTTTTGTTAATAAACTCGTTGTAAGCGATTAGCCTACGTTCAATAGATGAGCTTTTCCCAAGAGATGAGCCACCGAACGATAGAATTGAGTTTAAGCCTTTTCTTAGGTCGTTAATAGTTCGGATAGAAAGCCGTCTTCGGTCAACCTCATTCGCAGTCTGCTGCATAAGCAGGCAGTAGAATTTGAAGGTGAAATGGAGCGATTTAACCTGCTCCTGGCACATTGCGGAATTTATACTCCTCTCTTCGTTTTCGAGCACACGGAGAATTTTTATTGAAAGCCCATAACAATCATTCCATTCGTTGATTATATCGGCAAATAAATCCTTGTTAAATAAAATTGCGGAAACCAGCTCCTCGGCATACTTCGGATTATTGTTCGAGGGAGTGTTTTTTCGTATCGATTTTGATAAAAGCCGCTGGAAATCATCTGCCTTGAACTCGTCCTTGTTCTGAACAAAAACAAATTCAAGCTGCTTAAAGCTAATAAGCTGATGCTTAAATCCGCAGAAAAGTGCCAGTATCATACTACGTTCGAGGTTACTGGTGGCATCATTTTCAGTATATGTTTCACCAAGCAGGGTCAGGAAATGTTGCTCGTTAAGGTCCGAAATTTTCTTCTCTACTAACATACTGCATAGGAAAGGATACATTACCCGTATTTGCTTAGCTGTAAAATCAAGCTGTATGTCAACGCTTCCGCTTGAGCGGCTGTCGCTGAAGAAGCAGCCGTTATCGTAGCTGCGGAATGTATCTGAATAACCAACAAGGCATGAAAAATGAAGGATAAATTTTTGTCTTGTGTTGACTATTTCGCTTGGAAATGTGAGATAGTTTTCATCTTTTTTTACACATTCGGCGGCGGTATGGCTATACACATCAAAATACGTAACGGGATTTTCAAGAGATGTATCATTGAGCTTCTTAATATCGGCGGAAATTAGGTAACCGTAATATAAATCTGAAAGCTTAAGTGCGATTAAAAAATCACAGGTCGAAATGGACGAAAAAAGTTCAAAGCCTTGTACTGCTGTTTCACCGCCAGGAATTTTAAATCTGATTATATAGCCTACCGCCTTTTCGAGATAAACGGAAAGCTTGTCAAGCTCAGCCTCGGGATTTTGAAGAAATTCATCGGAGCGGACTTTATAGTATTCATCTTTAATTTTTACTTCTATTAAGAATAGGAATGGTTCGCTTGAGAGCGTGGCTTGGTCTGTTGCCTTAGTCTCGAAAAGCTCAGTTTTGGTTTGTCCGCCAAATAAGTTTATGAATTCGTTAGTATTCTCGTCAGACGAGTTTCCAAAAAAATTCCTTACAGAGCCCGCCACTTTAGGGTCATGCCTTGTAGCCTGCATTATTCCCGACTCACCTAGCATGAAAAATTTATTATTATCACTGGTTTTGATTTCTCCGCAATTTTTTGAGATGTTTAACGTAAAAAAGTTATTAATATCTTGCAAGCTTATCCCTACTCTCTATTAAAAATTCAGCTTAATAGTGTTTTCTTTTGCGTGCTTTTGTATTTCTATCTTTTTGTCGGGCGGAAGTATATCCTCAGCGTTGCTGCTTTTCCCAGTATACAGCTCGGAATTTGCGAAAACAGGGCTGAAAAAGGTTATTCTTTTTGACTCGGTTGTGATTTCAAGCATATTGTCACCGCCTTATAAAAATTTTTATTCATTATATATTGTAACATCTAATTATGAATAAATTATGTTTTATTTTTAAATTTTTATTTAATATAAAAAACCCTCTGTTATGAGGGTTTTATGATTATGCTCAATTATCCTTCAACTATTTCTAAGTATGGAATTAGTCTGCCGTCAACTTCGGCTAAAATAATCGTTTTATTCTCCACAGTCGTAAAAAACTTGGTTCCTATCGGCAAGACATTTGCGGTACCATTATCCATTTTGAGTATATTTCTTTCATCGCTGTTATAACTAACCTCGTTAAAATAATCATCTTTTGTGTAATTATATTTATTCCACGATGGATTGTTTTCTACATTTGCATAGACTATTCCATCAAAAAATGCATAATCTCGATAAAGCTCTGAAATAACAGGGGATAAGTGTGCAAAACCAATTGAGTCATCATCTATGACATAAATAATTAATTCGTCGTTATATTCGGCTAATAGAATATCATCAGAAACGTAATATTCATATATCTTAGTGCCGACAGGAAGTACAGTCGCAAAGCCACTTAATTCGGTTCCGTCGTTGTTTGTTATCTCGCCAAATAAGTCGCTTTTTAAGTATATATCGCCATAACTTTCTTTTATTGTTTCAAGAACCCAAGTATTATTTTCGTTGATATTTACATATACATTCTCATTATAAATAAAGTAATCATGATAACTAATACTATCAATGAATTTTTGCGTTTCGTTTTCAGTATAAGAAGTGGTTTCTGTTTCGAAATGCAACACCTCAGTGCCGTCAGATTTTACTGCATAATAACAGCCGTCTATTCCTAAAATATATATCCAGCCATTCTTAGCGTACATTGAGCTGTAATGCTTAACTGGCATTATTTTAGAAATCAATTGCTCACCGTTTCCAGCTACTTCAAACAGTTCATCAGCTACTGTAATATACACATTCTCACCGTCGGCGTAAAAAGAAGTGATATTCTCTTTATCAGTTATCAATGTGATATTTTTGCCATCTAAATCCATTCTGAATAAACCTAAATCGTCATATTGTTCGGGACGTCCCATAGGTTTTAGGTAGTATATATAATCATCAATTGGCAACCAGAAGAAACAGCCTTCATCAGAGACCTTTTCAGCCATTGTATAATCATCGGTATCGGTAAGCCTAAAAATGCAGCCACCAACCTGCTTATACCAAAGAGAAAAGTAAACCGAGTTATCAACTTTGTAAACATAATAAACAATGTCGTCAAAAATTAGCCTTTCGTCACCATTAATATCACAGCGATATAATCTGCGGTCGCTGTCGTCTGTGTTGATATAGAATGTATATTCTCCGACAGAGACCTCGTTATAATTTCCATCGCAATATTTAAAATTCTCGAGCAAGGGTTCGTCGGTGGTAATGCTCTTATTTATAAGCTTCGGAAAGTCGCCCTCATTGACTTTGCTTATATCAAATATAAAATCTTTATCAAGGGTAATAGGCTTTCCTGCTCCTTTATTAGGATAACCGTAACCGAAAAAGCTGATAGTAAAGGATTTGTTTTTTATGATTTCTGTTTTATAATCGAGTGTAGCATAATTTTCATATTCTGTCGCTATTTTATATGCATATTCTGCACCTGGCGATTGAAGCTCGTAATATATTTCTGTAAATTTTTCGTAATTAGGAGTAGAGCTTCCCTGAAACAACGGATATTTTATTATAAAATTTTTACTTTGCATATCCGCCTTATCCATTCCCTCGATTATCACACTAACAATACTCTCATTTGTGCCATAGTGTACATGATTAACAAAGAGCAGCATATACGCACCAGTAAACCATATAAATACACCAAGTAAAATAACAATTATACCAATGGTTATTATTGCAATTCTTTTTTTCATATTATGTCTCCATTTATCTTGATTAGTTAATTATATCACTATATAATGCAAATGTCAAACAAAAAATATAATTAGGCTAAGCCCTCTGTGACGAGGGCTTTGAGGAGGATAGAAATTGGAGATATAATGTCATACGGCTATTTTTGTCATAGCTGCGTGTTCGGTTCCAACCCAATCATAATATACAATTATTAATGTATTATCGTCATATCTATATATTTTCGACCCAATCGGAAAATAGCTTGACTCAAAATTTTTACTTGGATTTTCTGCTATTTTTTTTACAGTACCTAAAAGTTTAAGCCCCTTTATTCCCTCTATTGTGAGCAAATCAAGCTTAACATAAGTACCCGAATCATATAAATGGTTGTTATAACATAATCTATGATTTACATTATCGTTTTCAGGAAATTTATTTATATTTTCAATATTGGTTTTTGCTTTATTATAATCTGTACTTAAAATGGTTATCTTTTTATCAGTAAAAAAGCTATTATTGTTGACAGCTATGATGTCACCGTCGTTCCTTAAATACAATAATGTTCCTTTTGGGTAAAATGAAGCATCAAAATCTTCAGACAATTTTCCATCAAGTGTATTTAAAACAGTTCCTATGAATTTCATAGAGCTTGTTTTTATATTTTCGACTTCATCGTATGTTTTGTAAATTTTGCCATCATACATTATTTGACCATATTCTAAGAAATAATAATTACTTTTTTTAATTTTAAATTTTTTGGGTTCTTTATTATCCCATACACCTTTTTCGCTAAATGTGTAAACCAATCCATCTATAACATGCTGTCCGCTGTAAGCAACGCCTAAATTGTCAAAATAATATTTTTTGTTATTGATGATTTTCCAACCAGATATGGTTTGACCATTTAAATAATAACGTCTCCCCATATCCGTCAATGTCCAACCTGTATATTTTCCGGTGCATACACCGTCAGAAGTGAAAGTATAACGAATATTATCTATAATTGAATTCTTGTTTTTCATTTTGCCATCTTTATTAAAATAATAAGTATTGTCATTTATATTTATCCAACCGTTTACTTTTTCACCGTTATCTTTTAAATAATAAGTTTCTCCGTTTTCATAAAGCCAATCAGCACTTGCTGTAATGGTTGAAATGGATAAAAACGCAATTATAATAATAACATAACGTAAATATTCTATTTTTTTCATAATTACCTCTAATATTTAATTTTAATATTCTGTATATTGTGTATATGATGAGAGCAGCTCGGCTTTCTCGACACCAGTAATTTCATCAGGATATACTGCGATGATATAACTGCCTTGCTGATAAAGCTTAGTGCCCTTCGGGTATATGTTAGACTCAAAATCATTTTTTGGTTTATCGGTTTGCCTTTTAATCTTACCAAGATATTTTGCTTGTGAGATATAATTGATAATAAGTTCATCAAGAATTATATAGCTTTTGGCTGTATATTTTTCCTCGCCTAATATCGTTGTTTTTTGGTTTGGGGTTGTTGTAGAGCCCGTAAGGTTAATAAAATAGTTTTTATCGCTTACTAGCCTTATGGCACCTGTTGAACCGAGTAAGCTATTTGTGTAAATTGCAACAAATTCGTCCTTGCTTTGGTTACAATATAGCTTAGTACCTACTGGAAGATAATTAGAAATACAATTTGAATTATTGGATGAATAGGATAATTCGGCGCTTACCTTAGCAACTTCTTCGCTTATTAATAAATCTTTTGCTTCTTCCTCCGAGCATTTTTCTATACCATAATATAAATCCCCGCCAACCATAACCATTAGTGGTGATGATATGAGACAATTGTAGTTTGAAACAGCAAAAGGCTTTGCGTTTTCTAAGCTTGAGATTAATTTACCGTTTTTGTTAAATTCGTAAACATAATTTTCTATCACCTGTGTTCCAGTGAGAAAATATCCATTTTGGTCAATATAATATGTAGATTTAATTTTTGCGGGCTTTTTGCCCGTCAGTTTATCTTCTTCGGTGAGATAATACCAGCCTTCATCAAGCTTTTTACCTGATTTTATATACATTTTTCCGTTCTTGTTGGTGGCAAAGCCTGTGTATTTTTTCGGCGTATCATTTGCACCTGTTGTATAATAAACACCGTCAGTCACAGTAAGTTTTACTGCTGAAGCACTGACTGTAAACAGCGATAACGCCATAATTAGTGTTAAGAATAATGCTATAAGTTTTTTCATGTTAAGTCTCCAGTGTATGTTATTTATATAGTAATTTGAAGGGAGTTATAAGTTTATAACTCCCTTTTTAAACTAATTATATCATGATATTAAATATTATCAAGAAAATAAAATTAATCTATATATTGAATGCAAATTCAATTATTTAACTTGTTACAGATGAAGTCCATGTATATGTTCTAGTGCCAGTAATATATCTAAAATCACTGGGATTCGTTTTTACACTAGAATTAACAGAAACAGAAATTGTGCTATTAGTAGTAGGATCCATTAAATAGTACACATCTGTTCCAGATGAAAAATACCAACCACATAATACCATGGCGTGCGTACCGCCGTCTCTTGTCAATCTCATAATAATTGTTCTACGATTTGTTTCAAGAGTGGTACTTATGTCATTAAAAGTCATTCCTGATGATATATGATTAGCAGTAAGTCCATAACATGAAAAACCTTGTGTATATTTAGTCGCTCCTGAGCCTACATTACCATATGTGGCTAATATTTTCTGATATACAATATCGGAAGTAAGATTTGTTCCTTTGCCATGGAACATAAATACAGATGCCATACATGATTCTGCACATTGTCCGCTTGAATCATATGTATATGAATTAGCAACAACTCTAACATTTGGGTAAAAAGCATTACTAGCTCTTAGTAAATTGCTTGACGCATCAATAGTATTTGAAACAATGATAGCTTTTTGGTAAATTGATTCATCGTTAAGCCAGTTTATGTTTTTAGACTTAAGTGACTTGCTTGCATTGTCAGAGTATTCTGAATATACGATGTAGCTTCTGTCATTGTAGCGTATGTTAAGAATGCCATTATCAGTATAAAACATAACATTTTCATTGTTCTTTATTGCATCTTCAATAATTTCGTCATTCTTTAATGAAAAAGAAGAATTAAATTGATTATTGTTAATTCCAATAATCAATTCACCCACCAGCGAATCATTAGAAAAAACATAACAGATTTTTCTGTTTGATAAAGACATATCCTCGTTATAAATATTGAACAGGTTTGACATATTATAGCTTCCATAAAAGCCAAATGCGTTCAAATGTGATTTTAAAACGCTTTCTGCATATTGATCAATTGAATTTGATAAAGAAATATTAGACGCTTTCTCAGTAGCATAAACCTGAGGTATTGATACAATAGTTAATATCATCACCGATGCAATTAGTAAAGATACTTTTTTTATTAACCTTTTCATTAATAATTCCTCCTATAATCTTAAGATGTATTTTGTTGAAAATCTGCTGATGTTTTTTAAAGGCGGTGTTTTATTTTTTAATTCTTAATATTTTTTTGTGGTTGAGCCGGAAATATTTTCTGTATTTCCATTCCTGTGGACTGTTGCTGAAAAGCTTAGAGTATAGGTGTTGCCAGAGCTTACTCCTGTGGTGCTTTTACAAAAATCTAAAGTATCTCCAGTTGCAGAATAATTTGTCCAGCTTGCGATTGTTACCCCGCTTGAGTTTTTAAGATAGACATTGCAATTAGTGATTTTAGTAGTACCAGATGCACCTGATATTGAAAGATTACAAGTAGCAGTGCTACCGTTATAAAATATTCCCAATGAGTAAGTATTGTTATCTACCCACATTGGCTTTACTATACTTTCGGCTGATACACCTATCACCAGAGTAAGTGCGAAAATTAATGCTAGTGTTATTGTTATAATTTTTTTGATTATAATAATTCCTCCTTTTTACCGCCTCTATTAATAAGAACGGAATTAACTCTTAGCCTTTCACAAGATTTTAAGAAATTTTTATACTTTCAGCTATTTTCACAATTTCACCAGTATCGATTTGTGCAGTAATCATAAAACAATAACCGTCTTGTTCCCATAATAAATAGCTTGGACGTTCTGAACTTGAGCTTTCATATAATACACCCAGTTCATTATTTATATATACATCTCGAAAGCTTGAATGTTCATTATCGACACCAAATGTCATTTGATTTGCTATTGAATATTCTATTTTTAGGGTATTATCATCATTCATATATGTAAGCCGAGTGTAGCAAAACATATAATTTACCTGCCATAGACTAAATCCACTCGGCATATACTCAGGTCTGATATCGTTATTAAAATTATCGATTGTTATAATAGTATCGCTTATAAACTCATGGTGTGTGTATTGGTTGAAAATAGTTTCTATAATATTTTTTACAAATGCCTGTACACTTGGGTTTAATGCCAGTGAAGCCACTAATACTATTGTCGCAGCGGTAACAGCTATCTTCGGAATAGATTTATTTAAGCGAGTGGCGGTTGTTTTCTTTAGATATAGCTTATTTATCTTACGAATTTTCTCATAAAAACTGTCAGAGAAGGCGATATTTTCAATTTCGGTTACCGATGTCAGCTCTCGGCGGCTGTCGTCTGCCAGTGCTTGCCGAAGTATAACTTCAAAGGCGTTATTTGTAGTTTCATTTAGTAGCATAATCATCACACTCCCTCATTAAAAGCTCTTTTATAATAGCTCTGCCTCGGTACAGCCGCATTTCTACGGCTCGCTTAGAGATACCCTGCAATTCAGCGATTTCGTCATTGGTGTGTTCGTACAGGATTTTAAGCTTTAAGGTATCCTTAAAGGAATAATCCATTTTCTCGATTATTTCGAGCAGATGCTTATAGCCCTCCTCGGAGATTACATAATCAAGAATATCCGCAGTGAAAGGCTCATCATTAATATATACTGAATTATCGTCTGACGTTTCACAATATTTTTTCTCTTTGTTATAAATATCGAAAGAAATATTTCGGGTTATTATCATGATATAGTTTCTAGTTCGCTTGCTTTCGACGTTTTCTATTGTGCTTATATACTTTGTGAGCTTAAATAAAGTGTCCTGAACAGCCTCCTCGGCTATCTCGTGATTATGCAGGATATTATAAGCAACGGTGTACATCAAATTTTTATATCTTAGATATATCTCCATGAATTTGTTTTTGTTTTCCTCACCTTCGACAGCGAGTAAAAATACTTGTAGCATATTTTAAATTTCCTTACCCTCAAACTGTGTCATATACAGCTCGTAATAACGTCCCTTTAAGTCGAAAAGCTCGCCGTGATTTCCTGTCTCGACTATTCTGCCATTATCCATAACCACGATTAAGTCTGCATCTCTGATTGTCGAAAGGCGGTGTGCAATAATTAAGCAGGTGCGGTCCTTCATCAGTCGGCTCATTGCATCTTGAATGTTCTTCTCAGTGCGGGTGTCAACGCTTGAGGTGGCTTCGTCGAGTATGAGAATTTTCGGGTTTGCCAGGAACGCTCTTGCAATGGATAAAAGCTGCCGCTGTCCCTGTGAAATGTTCTGCCCCGCTTCACTCAGCAGGGTATCATAACCACTCGGAAGATGCTCTATCAGTTTATCTGAGTTGCTGATTTCGGCGGCATTCTTCATTTCATCGTCTGTTGCTTCGAGGTTTGAATATTTTAAATTAGTTCTAATAGTATCAGAAAAAAGAATTGTATCTTGCAGAACTATCGCTGTGTTTCTGCGGAGACTGGTTATATCGAGGTCTTTAATATTCATTCCGTCTATAAGGATTTCACCTTGCTCTATATCATAGAAACGCATAAGCAGATTAACAACAGTAGTCTTTCCGCTGCCTGTTGCACCAACTAAGGCGACCTTATGTCCTGCGTACACCTCAAGATTAAAATGTGTCAGCACATCTCGGTTTTCGGTGTATGCAAAGCTGACATCTTTAAAAGTAATAACACCCTTTGCGGTATCTATGAGCTCGTTTCCGCCTGTGTTTTCGCTTTCCTCGTCCATGACGGTAAAAATTCTTTCGGCACTCGCAATGGCAGTCTGAATTTGACCGTACACCTGTGCGATTTCGTTAATTGGTCTTCCGAACTGCTTTGCGTAAACGATAAAGGCTGATACAACTCCGATTGAGATAAAACCCTTTATGGCAAAATATCCGCCGAAAGCGGCAATTATTACGAAGCCTGTGTTATTGATAATATTCATCAGAGGTCCCATTGAGCCGCCGAAAATTTCAGCTATTATTCCTGTTTTGGTAAGCTTGTCGGAAATCCCGTTAAATTCATCTATAACGGCATTTTGGTGATTATATGCGACTACTGTTTTATAACCTGTGACCTTTTCCTCGACTGTTCCGTTAAGCTCTCCTAGAAGAATTTGACGTTTGGTGAAGAATTTCTTCATCATTACGGACAAATATTTCGTGACAATGACTGTTAAAATTACAGTAGAGCAGGAAAGCAGAGCCAGTTGCCAGCAGTACCAAACCATAACTGCGACTGTACCAATAATCGTAAGCACACCCGAAACAAGTGAGCTTAAGGACTGCGAAACGGTGTTTGAAATATTCTCGGCGTCGTTCGTCATACGGCTCATGATGTCGCCATGGGGGTGACTATCGATATATTTGATAGGAAGATTAACTATTTTTTGGAATAAATCCTCACGCAGCTTTTTTACCAGTCGCTGGCTTAAATGCGCGCTTACTAAATTTTGAAAAAATAAACCTGTGCAAAGAAACGCAAAAACGATCAGCATGGATATAAGGATCTCATCAAGGCTCCCGAAATCGCCGGCTGAAATCACGTCTACCGCTTTACTTTGAAATGTAGGAGCGGCAACAAGGCAGATTACATTGAGGACAGTTGAAGCGAGCAGGGTAATTATAAGCTTCTTCTCCTTGCCGAAATAGCTTAAAAGCTTCCGAAGGGTTTTTTTCGCGTTCTTTGGCTTTTCAACGGTTCTGAAATGCCCATGTCCGCCTCTCATTCCTGGCATACGCATAATGGGAGCAGGTTCATTAGTCTTTCTTATTTCACTCAACTTACTTGCCCTCCGTTCTCGCCGCTTAGCTGTGAATTATAAATATCACGGTATAATTCGCTCGAGGTTATAAGCTCATCGTGACTGCCTTCGGCTGCTATTGTTCCGTTCTCTATTACGATAATTCGGTCGGCATTTTTTACCGAGGTTATTCGTTGGGCTATGATAATTTTGGTTTTATCGCTATATTTATTATTTAAGGCTTGATATAATTTTTGCTCAGTTTTTAAATCAAGAGCACTGGTTGAGTCGTCAAAAATAAGTATTTCGGAGTTCTTAAGTATTGCACGGCTTATGGCTATTCGCTGTTTTTGACCGCCTGAAAGGCTCATGCCTTTTTCCAAAACTGGCTCGTTATAGCCCTCCTCCTTGCTGCTTATAAATTCGTGGGCTTGGGCTATTTTCGCCGCTTCTTCGACTTCGCTGTCGTTGGCACCCATTTTGCCCCATAGAATATTTTCTTTTATCGTTGTGCTGAAAAGCTCGCTTTTCTGCATTACAAAGGCTATTCGGCTGCGTAAATCCTCAAGCGTGTATTCTTTAATATTTATGCTATTAAAGAGTATTTCGCCGCTGTTTGCTTCATAAAAACGGGGAATTAGGTTTACAAGACTGCTTTTTCCACTGCCAGTTGCGCCAAGTATTCCTATGGTTTCGCCTGTGTCAATTTTAAGGTTTATATCTCTTAAAACCTGCTCGCCGCCGCCATAAGAGAAGGAGATATTCTTAAACTCCAATTTGCCTTTAATATCGGTTTCCTTAACGCCTTTTCCGCTTTTGATGACAGGCTCCACATCAAGCACCTCGCGAAGCCTTTTTGCAGATGCAAAGCCTCTTGAAGCTGTTTGAAATATCATAGACATCATCATTACGCCGTGGAGAATTTGCGAGGTATATGTAATTGCCGCCATAACTGAGCCTGGGGTTAATACCCCTGCTTCGACCTGAATACCGCCGACCCTTATTACAGCAACAACGGACAGGTTGAGGACGATATTAGTAATCGGTGTCATATATGCAAAGAGCTTTAAAACCTTAAGCTGTGTCTGTACAAGCTCGTCATTTGCGTTTTTAAAACGATTTTTTTCGTAATTCTCTCTAACATATGCCTTTACTACTCTGGCGCCTGAAACGTTTTCCTGCATTACGACGTTAACTTTATCCAGCTTCTTTTGAAGAATGGCAAAATTTGGATTTGCTTTCGCAATAAAGAAAATAACGCTGGCTAAAACTATCGGCAATGTACACGCAAGTACCGCACCAAAGCTTAAATCCAGCGAAAGCATACAAAAAATACCGCCGCCAAAAATCATGGCAGTGCGAACAAAGCCGCGAATAGCATGTGCCACAAAGTTCTGCACCTGCGTAACATCGTTTGTGATGCGGGTTATTAGAGAGCCTGTTGTAAAGGTATCGGTCTGCGTGAAGGAATAGGACATAACCTTTTTGAAGCAGTCCTTGCGAATATCGTTGCCGAAATTCTGACTGCATAAGTTCGCAAAAACCCCTGACAGAACACCGAAAACCCCGCCAATAGCAACTGTTCCTATCATTTTAAGTCCAGTGCCAATAATTAAGTTCAGGTCGCTGATACCGTTATTTGATAAACCTAGAACACCCTCATCTACGATTATCCGCATAAGTGTAGGCTGGAGTAAATCCATTATTACCTCACCTACCATTGCAAGCGGTGCGAGGAGTGCTAAAAACCAATATTTTTTCAGATACTTAAGCATTTTATTCGATTTTCTCCTTATATGTTTTGTCGTTTAAATCCTTTCGGTAAAAATTGCTATTTTCAAGGATTAGATAGCCGTGCCTTGAATTTTCCTTCGGTATTGAAACCGAGCCAGGGTTTAGATAAATTATATCGTTAACAATACTGTATTCTGGAACATGTGTATGCCCGAAAAGCAGAATATCGCCGCTGCTTAAGTTCGGGGGGCTGGATTTATTATATATATGCCCGTGAGTGGCGTAAATAGCTTTGCCGCCTATATAAAGCACTGCATAATCTGCCAGAATAGGAAAATCCAGCACCATTTGGTCAACCTCTGTATCACAATTTCCTCTTACACAAAGTATATGGCTCTTAATCTCGTTTAGCATTGTTATTACTTCTTTTGGGTTATATTCTGTTGGTAAATCGTTTCTGGGCCCGTGATACAGAATATCGCCGAGAATTAGAAGCCTATCGGGTTTTTCTTCAACAAAACATTCAATCAGTTTTCGACAGAAGAACGCAGAACCGTGTATGTCAGATGCAATCATTAGTTTCATTTTATATTTCTCCGTTCTTATTAATTTTAATATTTCTATATTCCTTTGGTGTTAACTCGAAAAAATTTTTAAACTGCCTTGAAAAATAATTGCTGTCGTTGAAACCGACCTTGTAGGCAATCTCGGATATATTATAATCGCTTTCAGTTAATAAGCGTCTTGCGTGTGTCATACGAACAGATAAAATATAGTTAACAGGCGTAATATTATATGTGCTTTTAAATATCCGCATGAAATGCCTTACCGAGAGGTTGGAAAACGCGGCAAGCCATTCTATCGAAAGGTTTTCAGCGAAATTATTTTCTATATAGGAAACGGATTTAGCTATATTTATGGCACTAGGCTCCGTGTCGGTAGTAGACAGCTTATATTTCCTCGAAAAATTCAGAATAAGTGAGATAAAGCTTGTCTGAATAAAGGTTTTCCAGCCCTCGGGTTTCTTGTCATACTCGTCAATCATTTGGGATATTACCGTGCTTACTTGTTTAAAATCGTCTAAGGTCAAGGTTAATCGGCTCCCAAAGCCGTGTGATTTCGTAAGGTAGGGTTCAATCACAAAAAGCGCATGATAACCCGCTGTTCTGTGAATGTCAAGGTCGTCTGAAATCATAATTTCAGGGCGATACATTATGTTGCAGATATGAAAGTCAGCCGCATTTTTGAAGCCGTGTACGGTACCGCTGTTTACAACGAAAACATCGCCTTTTTTAATCAAATAAACTTCGTCGTTAACATAATGCATAGCGGTGCCGTTCAGCACAATTACAAGCTCTGAAAAATCGGCATGGTCATGCGAAAAAAGCTCGTTATAATGCTCACCATACTGTATATAGAAAGGGAAATCCTCGTCATTTGTAAAATAGTTAAGATACATTGAGTTCATATTACGTCCTCCATTTAACTTAAGTATAGCACAAAACGGCATTTTTTTCAAATATGGCAGGATAATGCTAATTTATGGCTAAAAAATCAATGAAAACGTTTTCAATTTGTGATAAAATATATACATAATCAACAGAAACTAATTTCATTAAATGTTTATAAACGAAAGGCGGTAGTTATTATGAAAAACATGAAAAAAATAATTTCGATGTTCATGGCGGCAGCATTGTTATTAAGCCTCTCAGCCTGCGGCGAAAATAAAGACGCCGAGTCTACGGGAAGTGTTAGCACCGCAGACCCCGAGAGAGAGCTTGTTGAAGCGGTAGACTGGGACAAGATGTCGGATATCGGTGAGGTTAACACAGCTTATGAGGAGGGTACTGGTGAGCTTTACGAGTCGGGCAAGACAGCAGGGAAGATAAAGGGTTTGTGTTATTACGATTTTGCGGAGACACAGCCAGATATTGCTGAGATTTTTGCTACACGCTACGGCGGAACCATTGAAACAGAGCTTACTTCAAGCGGTTCGGCTTACTTTGAGAGACTGAGTGTATTAATTCAGTCGGGCGACTCTCCTGATGTTGTGAGATACGACTGGATGGCTATTCCACACGGAGCTTCGAAAAATCTGTTCACACCTCTTGACGGCTGGCTGGATATGAATTCGCCGTTATGGTCGGACGAAAAGGATGTTATCGAAACCTTTACTTATGGTGGAAAGCATTATTATTTCCCTTCGGATACGGACCTGCACTTTATGCTGAACTACAATAGAGCGATTATTGAGGACAGCGGTGTTGAGGACCCATTAACACTGTATAAAGCAGGTGACTGGACCTGGGACAGCTTTGAACGTATCTGCAAGGACTGGGCTTCACAGGGTGAGGATTACACAGCATATACAGGTGGCTCATGGGCATCTATGCTCTTTATTCACACAACAGGCACCAGCTTAATTGAAAGCAAGGATAACCAGCTTATAAATAATATCAAAAATCCTAACGTTCAACGTACAATGGACTGGATTGAAAACATGAAGAAGCAGGGCTTTATAGGCGATGGCTTCGTTGACCCTGGCGCAGCATTTATGGACGGCAAGCTTCTGTTCCTCGGAATGGGACCAACCTGGACCTATGGTGCCGCACAAGAAACCCTTTGGAAATCGGGTATTGAGTCTGATATGATAGTTCTACCTTTCCCTAGAGACCCGAGTGCAGATAAGTATTATACAAGTGTTGATACCTACGGCTTCCTTGTGCCTGCTGGTGCTCCGAACATACAGGGCGGTATTGACTGGATTTTATGCGGACGGCTTGCCGCGACTGACCCAGATTTACTTCAGAAGGACAGGGAAACAAAGCTTGATACCTCACCTGCATATTTTGATAAATGTGCATCATGCAAGTACAGCTTCGTGCAGAATAATACACAAAATCTAACCGTTTGCCCTGAGTGCGACACACCTCGCAAGGAGAGATACAAGCTCACATATACTGCGGAAATGTATGACTTGTTGAGGGAGTATAAGGATCCTGATAAGTTTGAATTCGTGTTCGATTTTGCTGGATTCTTCAGCGATGAGCTGAATAGCATTTTTACTGGCGATGAGACCACGCTACTTGATGGTCCGATGTACAGCGGTGCTTCGTATACCCAGCTTCGTGAAACGATATATAACTCTGTTGAGTCGTATCTGGAGCCGTATAGAGAAGCTATGGCAAGCTTTAGTTAAAAATAGTTGTAAGGGCGAACACTGTTCGCCCCTTGCGCACATTTATTAAAAAGGAGAAAATTCAAATGGCAAATCCATATTTACCAAATTGGGAGTATATTCCCGACGGCGAACCGAGAGTTTTCGGCGACAGGGTATATGTTTACGGCTCCCACGACAACGCAAACTCCGACAAATTCTGTGACTACAAGCTTAAGGTGTGGTCGGCTTCGGTTGACGACTTAAACAACTGGATATGTCACGGCGATATTTTTCATACCCGTGATGATAAGGACCACAAGAGTGATACCGACTGGACCGATAACGACCTTTATGCTCCTGATGTAGTCGAAAAGGACGGCAAATATTATCTTTATGCATATATAGTCGGCGCCAAGGGTTGTGTGGCGGTGAGTGACAGACCAGAGGGACCTTTTAAGCTACTTTCGACTTACAAATATAATATCGAGGGACATTACGATAACGGTACCTTTATTGACCCTGGAGTGCTTGTTGACGATGATGGAAGGGTTTATGTGTACTGCGGTTATTTAGGCTCGTATATGGCGGAGCTTAAGGACAATATGTTCGAGGTGGTTGACGGCAGCTATAAGCTCAATATTCTGCCAGTTGAAAAACCCACGGATTTCTTTGAGGCCTGCTCGCCCCGCAAGGTCGGCGATACATATTACATGATTTACTCCCCGAATGTAGGCAGCAGACTTGTTTATGCTACTAGCAAATCACCAACAGGTCCATTTATTTATGGCGGCACAATTGTAGATAATGGCATAGATTTTCCTGGCGGGAACGACCACGGCTCTATCTGCAATATTAAGGGGCAGTGGTATATTTTCTACCACCGTATGACTAACGGAACCATTATGTCGAGACGGGGCTGCGTTGAAAAGATAGAGATTATGCCCGACGGCTCTATTCCGCAGGTTGAGATGACCTCGCTTGGTTTTGAGGAGTCACTTTCGCCGTACAAATTTACGGCTGCTGATATAGCCTGTGTGCTGAAGAACGGCTGCTTTGTTACCGAGCATGATGTGTTTACGAGAGTGATTACGAATATTTTGGACGGTGCTATTATCGGATACAAATATTACGATTTCGGCGACGATTTTTCGAGTAAAACTATGGAGCTGCTCTTAAAAGTCAAGGGTAAGGGTGCAAGGTCTAAGCTTCATGTCCATATCGACAGCGAGGACGGTGAAGAAATAGGTACCGCTTATATAGGCTCGGGAGACGGAATAATTACCGCTAATGTAAAGTGTGTAACAGGACGTCATGCGCTCTATTTTAAAGTTGAGGCGGATTATGACGGTGCATTTAAGGATATGTTCAAGGGCAGACAGCTTTTTGATTTAGAGTCATTTGTATTTAATAAGTAGGAGAAATTTATGAAAAAATTAAAAGCATTATTATCAATAGCTTTAGCGGTCATTATGCTTGCAGGATGTGCGGAAGATGTGACCTCTGAAAAAGCTCCCGAAAAAGTCATAGAAAAAGCTCCCGATATGCGTGACATTACCACCATGGAGCTTGTGCAGGATATGGGGCTAGGTATAAATCTAGGGAACACGTTAGAGGCCTGCGGTTCATGGATAGGCGGTCAGACGGTTTCAGCGTACGAGAAGGCTTGGGGAAGCCCCATTATTACCGAGGATATAATTAAGAATTATGCGAATTTAGGCTTCAAGGTTATGCGTGTGCCAGTGGCATGGTCGAACCTGATGGGCGCCAATTATGAAATTTCGGCTGAGCTTATGGACAGGGTAGAGGAGGTAATCGGCTATGTTTTGAATAACGGAATGTACGCTATTTTAAACATTCATTATGACGGTGGTTGGCTTGCAAAGTTCTCGACGGATTATGACAAGTGTATGGAAAAATATACTGCCATTTGGGAGCAGATAACAGAACGTTTCAAGGATTACAATGATTACCTTATGTTCGGGTCACAAAATGAGGATGCCTGCTTTGACGAACTCTGGAACAGATGGGGCGGCAGCATTGAAGGTAAAGACAAGGCGTTTGGGCTTGTTTATGACATAAATCAAAGCTTCGTCGATATTGTAAGAAGCAGCGGTGGAAACAATCCGAAAAGACATCTTTTGATTGCGGGCTACGGAACCGACGTTGAACTTACCTGCGATGAATATTTCAAGATGCCGATTGATGCCGAAAATCGCTGTGCGGTTTCGGTGCATTATTACACTCCGTCAACCTTTGCAATCATTGACAAGGACGCAAGCTGGGGTAAGGCAAAAACCACATGGGGCACCGAAAGAGATATTACCGAGCTTAATAAATATATGGATATGCTGAAAACTACCTTTATCGATAATGGTATCCCCGTAATCGTCGGCGAATACGGAGCGGCGACTAAGAACAAGGAAGCCGAGCAGGTGCGGAACTACATCATTTCGGTGTGCAAAGCGGCACTCGAAAGAGATTTATGCCCTGTGCTTTGGGACGTTTCGGGCGGTGGACTTTATGACAGAATTTCAGGTAAATTTATTGACCCTCTACTTGAAGAAGAATATAAAAAGATTATGGAGACTATGTAAATGAAATATAGAAACCCAGTAATTACAGGCTATTATCCCGACCCAAGTGTTTGCAAGGCGAACGGAAAGTATTATCTTGTCAGCAGCTCTTTTCAGTATTTTCCCGGGGTTCCGTTATTTGAGAGCGAGGACTTAATCAACTGGAAACAGATAGGCTTTTGCCTTACTCGGAGAAGTCAACTTTCAATGAATAGCGAAGGCAGCTCGGGCGGCATTTATGCTCCGACTATTCGTTATAATGACGGACGATTTTACATGGTGACAACCAACGTCACAGGTCTTGGTAATTTTTATGTTTATACCGATGATATTTACGGCGAATGGTCCGAGCCTATAAAGGTTGAACAGGACGGAATTGACCCCTCCCTTTATTTCGAAAACGGTAAAGCTTATTTCATGAGCAACGGCAGCGACAGCAACAGTCGGGGTGCGATTTTTCAGTGCGAGATTGACATTAATACAGGTAAAAAGCTTTCGGAAAGTAGTCTCCTTTGGCACGGAAACGGCGGACGATATCTTGAAAGCCCGCATATTTATAAAATCGGAGATTATTATTATCTCATGGCGGCGGAGGGTGGTACAGAATACGGACACATGGTAACGTATGCCCGTTCGGAAAATCTGTACGGTCCATTTACCGTGTATAAAAATAACCCCGTGTTAACTAACCGAAATCTTGGCGGCTATATGGTGCAGGGTGTAGGTCACGCTGACTTAATCGAGGATTATGACGGCAATTGGTGGCTGTTCCATTTAGGCTTCAGGCAGATTGACAAGTGGATGACATTCCATCATCTTGGCAGAGAGGTTTTTGTAATGCCTGTCAGTTTTGATGCTGATGGTTGGTTTACCGTCGGAGATAATGGTACCACTACCGAATATGTCGAGACTGATAAACTAAATAATTTAGTAAAACAAGAAATTAATACCTGCTATACCTTCAAGAATACCGAGATTGAAAAAGACTGGCAGTTCCTGCGTTATTATGAAAAGGATAATTATAAGCTGACGGCAGAAGGCTTTTCTCTTAAGTCCTCGTCAGCAAGGATTGACGCCGCTGGTATTCCGACCTTTGTCGGTTTGCATCAAAAAGAATTTAATATGGAGCTAGGTGTTAAAGTGAAATGCACGGATGGTGAAGCGGGTGTCAGCGTTTACATGGACGAACGGCATCATTACGATGTTTTTACCGTGAAAGAAGGAAATAAATTTACAATTAAGCTTATGCTCTGTATCGGCAGTATTAAGCATCTCATGAGTTCGTTTGAAACTGATAATGACGAGGTAATGTTAAAAATAAAATCAAATCCCTTTAATTATCAGTTCTCGGCTGTAGATAATAACAAGGAAATCGATCTAGGTGGCGGAGAAACCAGATACCTTTCTTCAGAGGTTGCTGGCGGTTTCACGGGAGTGGTGCTAGGCCTGTTCTCGCAAAGCGGTACTGGTTCTGATTATAACGTCTTTACAGAATTCGAATGTAAGTACACTATATAAAAAAATCGGTGGTTATCAAATTGATAACCGCCGATTTTTAAGTCTTAAGTATAAATTCATAATCACCTTGGTCTGGGTAGGCTTTATGTAAATTCCATTTGCAATAGAGCTTAAAGGCATATAGCTCGTTTTCGTAATTTAGCTTTAGCTTGCATTTAATACTGTCACCTCTAAGATTAACCTCAAGTGGATAGGTTTGATAATCATTTTTATTAAAGCCGTTTTCGTCAATAAAGTAGTAATAAAGCTTTATTTCAGACGGAGGGTAAGAAGAAAATTTAATCTCAAATTCGGGATTTTGACTTATCGTGGGGATATTGTCAATTCCTGTATTTTCTATTAAATAGCTGATACCGCCAATTCTATCTGTAATATGACCGTTCCAATTATCAAATCCAGAGGTATAGGGTATCAGGGTTTCGTCGGCTGTTATGGTGATATCGGGCATGTTTTCGGGTAGACCTGAACATGAAGTAATAAGCAAGCTTAAAAATAATATTATGATTTTTTTCATGGTTATTGTCCTTTCCTTTATATGGAAACTAAATAGAACAAGGAAAGGTTGCAATTTTAATCATAAGCATTATAATTGCTGATATTCTTTGAAATACTATCGTAACCTGATGTTGTGTAATAGGTTTTGTCGCTGTATATCCAAATAGCCTCGGCATTATATTTTTCGAGAAGCTTCTGTCCGTCGTTTATCGGAAGAATAAAGAGGGCAGTCGAAAGCATATCGGCGAAAACTGAATTACTACTAATCACTGACACACTCGAATATATATCCGCTGGCATCAAGGTTTCTGGTGAAATAATATGATTATAATACACACCGTCTACAACATAATAACGCTGATAATTCCCGCTGCTTACTATCGCAGCATCTGTAACATATACAGTATCGAAAATATTGCTTTCATCATAAATATCGGGGTTTTGTATTCCCACTCCCCAACGCTTGCGGTCGCTGTTTACGGGTGTACCGACTGTAATAATATTGCCGCCGATGTTTAGAATTGCGGTTGTCATTCCGGCTGCCATGGCTTCATCTGCGGCGATTTGGGCACCGAAGCCTTTTGCGATTGCTCCTACGTCAAGCGACATTCCTTTTTTAGCAAGGTACACTGTCATGTTATCCCTGTCGATTATAACGTCGTTTATATTGGTGAGAAGAGCAGCCTCTCGCAAGTCGTTCATGTTAGGTAGCTCGGCTTCATCGGGGTTTAGAAGCCCCTCGGTTCGGTAATCGTGCCAAATTTTTAAGATGCTGCCCATTGCAATATTAACGCTGCCATTGGTAATCTTATACGCTTCAATTCCAAATTCAATAAGCTTAATTATATCCTCCGAAACTGTCACGGGGGATATTCCTGCATTATCGTTGATTGTTTTTATATTATTTATATCCTCGTAATCGTTATATATATCAAACTGTTTGTGCAGGTTATTAAGCCTGTTATAAATCAAATCATAATAATTACTAAAAGACACTTTGCTTTCTGTGTAAATCGTTATGGTAGAAAAGGTATCAAACGGCCCGTTAAAACTCGCATCATATTTGTTATATTTATTACTGTCACATGAAGTAAACAGTATCAGCAGCATTATAATAACTATCTTTTTTTTCACTATATTCTCCAAAAATTAAATAAGCTTTTTAAGTGCAGGAAGAACCCCACGCAGTATAAGTCCTGTAATAATCCCCATGACTACACCTGAAATAATAAGTATAGGGATATAATAAATAAAAACCATACTCCCCATTAAGATGCTTACGGCAGCAGTCTGTCCCATGTTATGCATAATCGCAGAGAAGATGCTGAGAAGCAGATAGGAGGCTTTATTCTTTGATAAAAAAAGTATTATGATAAGTGTCAAAATTGACAAAACACCACCACTGAAGCTTAAAATACCAGCGGTCATTCCCCGTGTCAAAAATACGAACATCGATTTTAAAAAAGCAAGTAGAAAGGCTTCCTTGTAGCCAATATAGTAAACACAAAACATCGTTACTATATTCGATAAACCGAGCTTAACATTCGGCGGGAAGAAAGGGATAGGCGGCAGTAAATGCTCTATATAAGTAAGTACGAAAATAAGTGCAAGCATCAATCCTAAAAAAGCTACCTGCTTTGCTTTAGTTGTATTATTATTCATCCTGCCACCACATCAATATCAGCCGTATCATTTCGGCTCTTAATTCGTATCATCAGCTTATTCGGCATACAAACCGCAGCTTCTGATGGCTTACTGATAAAGCCTGTGTTAACGCATATTTTATCGGGGCAATCAGAGTGAATGAATGCGATTTTCCCATCTCGGATTTCAAAAACGACATCGGGGTTAATTTCAGATGAAAAGCTCTTGTTTTGAAGCAAGTCTGACGAAGCAATAACCTCTCCGTCGTAAATAATTTCATAGTAAACGTCTGCGTTATTTTTGCTATTTATGATTAGTAAAAATAACGCAGCAAATATTATTAATGTTAAAATTATTATCATATCTATTTTTCTAATGACAGGTCGTTCGTTTTCTTTAATTTCCATTTTATCAGCTTAAAAATTCCATTCTGAAATGAATATAAAATATCCTTTTCATATATTCAACTGTGATGTTGAAATACTCGGCAAATTCCCAAATTTCCGTTATACCGCTGCGACTAGCGCGGATTATATCGGATTTTTTTATATCGTTTTCGGCGACATGCTTATCGGCTCTGTATTCAAGCTTTTGTCTCATTTGTGGACTTGTATATTCGTTATAAAAGGTCCCTGTTATACAGTGAGCGAACTCGTGGAGGAGGGCTGTTTTTACATTGGCGTTTGTCTCGAGCTTCTTTTCGTCTACCGCAATGGCACATCTTTCGTCTTTAAGTCTGCATGAAAAAGCAGCAAGCTTTGAATGCTTCAAAGGTGTAAAGGCTAAAATAGTTCCGTTTTGTTCAATAATGTCGCTTAATTCTTCAATGTCTGTCATCTTCTTATTCCTCTTTTCTTTTTTCAAGCTGCTTTAGCTGGAAGTCAGCAAACTCCTTTACTGCTTTTAATATATCATCGTCTATCTCTATGTCACCGTAAAGAGCAAATTTTAACTGCTCGTCAGTAGCAGGGTCCACGGCTCCTGCTGCGTTGTTTCCAATGAGATAGTCGGTGGTTACGTTGAAGTAGTTGGCGATTTTTAAGAGAATTTCGCCGCTCGGGCTGGTGCCGCGCTCGGTCCAGTTTACAAATGAATTTTTATTTAGGTTTAGGTCGTTTAAAAAACTGTTCTTTGTTATTCCTTTATGCTTGATTAGCTCGAGTATTCGTTCGACTGTATTCATACTTTCCCCCAATATTATCATATATCACAAAAGTTTATATAGTTTGTTCATATTAGGTTATCAGATATGACAAAAATCATCAAAAGATGAAAAATCTATTGACATTCATCATACGATGAAATATAATAAGCTTGTAAACAACAACCCGATATGATAAAACCTGTATAACTTAACCTAAATATATTGTACTTGCTTTTATCCTATTTGTCAATATGAATGGAGGTATTTTGAATAAGTGTAATAATTGCGGCTTATGGTTTGAAAGTTCTGTTGAAATGCGGCATTTATTAGTTAGTGACCCTTATGACATATATGAATATTTCATAGTATGTCCCATTTGTGGAACATCAGACTTTCAAGGAGAGAATTATGACGAAGAATGAGTTAAAGCAGGTGCAGTACCTAAACAGCGAAATTAATATGTGGAAGGAGGAGCTAGAAAGATGCAGCTATGACAGCATATTGCAGTCCCCATCACTAGTAGGCAGCGGTAAAAATGGAAATATTTCAGACAAAACAGCAAGCCTAGCGGTAAAAATTGCAGAAATTAAAAATATAATTGAAGCAAAGCTGATTGAGTTACAGCTTCAAAGAGAGCGAATTATTCTGTACATTAATTCGATAGATGACAGCTTAATCAGGCAGATACTATTTCTACGGTACATATCAGGATTTAGCTGGTGCAGAATTGCGACCGAAACTGGCAATTTTAATTCACCAGATAATCTAAGAATAATGCACAACAATTTTCTCGGAAAAAGTCACAATAAGTCGAAAGAAACATAAACTATTATAAAAAAAGAAAGGAATAGTTTGAAAAAACTATTAGTTTTTTCAAACCCGACCATGTTGCGTTCAAATAATAATACTCACGCAACATGGTCTCAAGAGGAAAGGAATTATTATTGAAATGGAAATTAAAGGAATTGATATATCATATTGTCAGCGTGGTATAGATTATAAAAAAGCGAAGACTGACGGCGTTAAATTTGCAATAATTCGTACAGGCTACAAAGAAAAAACCGATGATATGCTTTATATTCATCTTGACGGGTGCATTGATGCAGGAATTAAATACGGCTTCTATGTATATGCCGTGGCTACAAGTGTTGATGAGGCTAAAAAAGAAGCCCTCCACTGCATAAAATCAATAAAAGGCTATAATCCAGAATATCCGATTTTCTATGATTTAGAGGACTCAAGACTTGAGTCGCTTTCAAAAAATGAGGTAACTGAAATCGCACTTGCTTTCTTAACAGAAATAAAAAATGCGGGCTATTATCCCGCAGTATATATAAATCCGTCATGGCTCGAAAACCGTGTCATAAAAGAAAAAATCATGAAATATGATATATGGCTTGCTGCGTGGACGAATGACCCGAACAAGCCGACAAAATATGATTACGGACAGAAAATGTGGCAGTGGGGAATAGATAGCGTGGCTGGTATCGGCGAGGTTGACGGCAATCTTTGTTATGTTGATTATCCTGCCATTATCGGTAAAAAGGCAGAGAATGCTGATAAAGCATCGGAGCCCATAAAGTCAGATGATTTCGCTAAATTCAAGTGGACGGATAAAGCGTACAGATGTATTGGTTCAGCGGTAAGGCTTCGTAAATTTCCCTCAGAAAACGCTCCCATAATCGGCACACTTGAAAAAAATATGGTATACAATGTTAACTATGAGATTTATGTTAACGGCGAAAAGAAATGGCTGCTCATAAACGGTGGCTTCTCTATGCTTAAGGACCAAATCGGAGATGTTCTGTTCGGTGAAAGCGAAAAGTTAGCATTAATTCAAAGCTTAAAAGTCGGCGACAGGGTAAAAATCGTCGGAAAATATGCCGCCGCTGCATCTGCGCCACTTGCAAATTATACCACAGCAATCGGTGGGGCAAGATATATAGTTCGAATAGTAACCGGAGCCGCTTTTCCTTATCAGTTGGGCGTCATGCCGCAAAATCTGACAGCCGCGAACACCACGGGCTATGCGGATATACTTTCGATACAAAAAATTTAAGCTAATTTATGGGCTATGCTGAATACAGCATAGCCCATTTTAAATATAAACCCTTTTATTATTCATTAAGAAAAGTATCTTTTTTACGGTCAATTTCACTTATCACAAAATCAATATCTTCTCCTTCGTTTATATAAGAATAAAAGTCGTCGTCAAAAACATCGTCAGGTAATCGAAACAGAATATCGCCGCTCTCGTAAATTTCATATAAATCTCTTGTGTAATCTGTATCAGTATATAATGACATATCATTAAACATCATTGAATCTCGTGCCTTATATAAATACCGTGATAAATTAGAAATATAGTCAACTGCAGCATCTAAGTTTTTCGACGAGGGATTTAGACAAAGAAAGGTAAGTGTAGCTATATTTTTATCACTGAATTCCTTTGGGAAAGCACGGGCTCTTATATTGGAGTATGGTGTGAAATTTTGCTGCATAAACCTTTTATCCAAGATGGTAAAAACATTTTTGTCAAATTCATCAGGAAAATACAAATTATCTATATTTTTAAAATAGGTATCCAGACTATACTTGCTTGCGGCATCTTTCGCAAATTCGGCTAATTCCCGAAATTCAGCAGTATCAAATGTCGTGTACTTACTCATATACTGCGAAACCTTATAATCAGTAAAAACTCTTCCGCTCGCTTCCGCTAAATCGTCGTTTGATATATTCATAATATCGATATCATTTGATAGGCAGTTTTCTTCATTATATAATATGACTGGAATATCAATTCCTATAGGAAGCATCCATATTTCGCCGTTATCGGTAGTCGCAATATCCTTAATATAAGGGAAACAAGTGTCAATGTATTCTGAAACGCCTTTTATATCATTCAAAGAGTAAAACGAACCCTTGTTTTTAATACTAAGCGAGAAGCTCTGGAAGGAGTCCATTAAATAAATATCATAAAGGTTATCAGACGACAAGACCTTTAATGCGAACTCATCAGCGGACGGCGACAGCCTGTTAATTGTATAACCGCATCCGAAAGGGTCGTCGGGTATATAACCCACCGCAGCCATATTAATTTTTCTCACATCTTTTATATATGCTGTATTTTTAATTCGTTCAATCTTGCCTGAATTTTCTGAGTTGATATAACTGTTTTTGAAAAATGTAAATCCACCCTTATAAACAATGCCATTTTTCCCCATAACTAAAGTGTTAGGCATAATTTCGGCAATTCCTTCTTCTGAGGAAAGCGAACCCACCGCAAGTCTTAGCAAAGAAGTCGAAGGTGAGGAAAACACAAAATCATTATCTTTGTTTATGATACTAAAACAGTTTATTTTTTTCAAATCGTTATACGATTTATTGCCTAAGCTGTTTTTTTCGGGGGTATATTCTGTAAAATAATAACCATCATAATCCATAGCATAAATAATTAATGTATTATTTAACGTGCTCGATATAGCGATAGGAAATTCAATATCAAGCGGTGTTGCATCTCCCGAAGAAACATTAACCCGATAAATCATTTCACCCTCATACCGTGTCAGGCTTGTAATATCTAGGAGGGGAGCAGTTTTTTTCATGCTTTGTTCATCATTTCCGATAATGAACATTTCCTCACCGATTAATTCCATATCGAACGCTTCAAAGCCCTGAGGCAATTCTGCTATAACGCTTATTTTTCCTGTTTCAAAGGATAATGCTCTGAGAACATTTATTTGGTCAGAATTTTCAATGTAATAAGCCGTTTTGTTCGATACACAAAGGGAATTTACTGGATAAAGACTAGGTTTCGATTCACCATCAGAAAGAGCATTATACAGTTCATCTTCAAAAAGTTCATAAGTATTAATAAGCTCGCCGTTTAAATCAAAAGCAGTGAGCGTATTGTTCAGCTTTGAGGATATATCACCGTCATAGGTTCTATCTAAAATATAAAGTATGCCATCATCATCAACATCAAAAAATTCAATATGCTCTTGTTGATAAACAAAAAAGTCGGAATAATCGCTTAGGTAACTATCGTCAAGTATAGCCTTATTATTTTTATATTGGGTGCAGGAGGGTAATAATAGAGCCAATACCAATATTACCGCTGTTTTAATAAATGGTTTTCTATTCATACCAAATCACCTTAGCTTTATTTCCTGTTATTACAATTTCGGTAAATTTGGCATTCGATGTAAACAAATCGCTTTGCATTTGATAACTTATTAAAGCAAATAGTTTATCGTCCTTCGCATATAAGTCAAAAAAAGAATAACTATTAATACTTTCCAAGTTTATATCAACATCAAGCTCTATATAATCAAAGCTCTCTCTATCAAGGACATATAATCTATACATATCAGTAACATAAACATCTCCGCCCATATAGGTTATATATGAAATACTTTTTTCTGGATATTGGTGCAGCTCACCTGTTATTAAGTCAAGCTCACTAAAATAGTTGCCATCTACTAAAAACATAGTGTTATCTAATATATACGACATTGCATCAAATCTATCGATAATCTTAATTTCATCAGTGTGGATATTCTTGAAATGACGCTCCTCTGCTTCTTTGTCATAAAGCAGTATATAGTCCCCGTAAAAATACATTGTACACATATTATTATTAAGCTGCTTTATTGTATTCCCGTCCATGTCAGCCCATACAATCTCGTCTTTGGTAGCGTAAAATAAACCGTCCTCGGTAATTGCAAATTGAAATATATTTTTACCGCCTAAAACTATCCTTTCTTCCGTTGTTACAGGATTAAATGCGTAAATATCACCTAAAAACAACACACTACCCTCACCAAAGTTGGCTGTTTTCTTAATATAATAAAGCTCATTCTCATAAAAGGTCAGATTACGAACTTCATCGTCTATTAAAAGCTCCTTATTTCCGTTCTTATATTCATATAGCTTATTATTATTACCGTTATATGAACCCGCATAATATACGGTATCTCCGACGTTTTCAAGTCTTCCCGAAATGTCGCAAATATTGTTTGTGTTGTAATATTTTCCAGAGGATTGTGCCACCCCAAAGCCTTCGAATGATATTTCGACTGTCTTGGAGGGAGTTTCAGCAGTATCGGACTTTATCGGTGTTGTTGAGGGAATAGTAGAGTTGTAATCAGGCAAGTCATCTTTCTTTTGCTCTGCTTCGGGTTTGCAAGCGGACAAAAATATGACAAAAAGTACTGTTAATAATAATGCTTTTTTCATTTTTAAAGCCTCCTAACTCTTTGGTTGTTAAATGTTTATAGCGTATAGAAAATTATTACATTATTAATATAACACCAATATATAATTATGTCAATGTTTTTTTATGAAGTAGAGTAAGCGCCTTAATCCCACAGGATTAAGGCGCTAATAATTTATTCTATCTGCTCTTTGTGAATTTTTGCTTTTGCCATCTATTGAGTATTAATGCCTTGCAATCTCACGGATTTTATTTATATCCGAGCTGCATAGTATTTCGAGATTGTCGAAAATCTTTTCGGC
>JAVBPL010000121.1:0-17708 GCA_031549645.1 Ruminiclostridium sp.
TATGTGCTAAACTGTTAGTATCATTCATTTGAATGTCCTCCTTTTGATTAGTGTACAGTTGCCAGACCGTACTCTTATTATATCAAAGGGAGTTTCATTTTCATACTCACCGCTTAAGCTTTTTTGAACCCCCGGCACAGCCGGGGGTTTTCGTTTACAATGAAAACAGACGGTAACCTTATTTTAGGTTACCGTCTGTTTTGGTTTACCCCATAGTGCGCCATACGAGTTTGTTGCGATATACACTTTCCCAAAATCGTTCATGTCTCCGTCCACCGAGACTATTCCGCCGTACATTTGCTTATCGTCATTTATTCTGTCAAAGCTTTTTCCATAATCGGCTGACCGCCAGAAGCCGTATTCATCCGATAAGGTTCCAGTTATAAATATTGCGGGAATATCATCAGATATACCTTTTCCGAAGCCCACGGTTTTCACAAAGTCACCGTCTGTTGATACTTTTTCGAAGTCACAGGTGTTGTCATGGGTAGTGACCTTCCATAATCCAAAATTATTTAATGCAAGCCAGATTATACCGCTTTTATTAGGTTCTAGCCGTATTTCGCACTGCTTCCTTCCGTCTATTCCAGAGAGAAAATAATCTCCCCATGGGCTATTAATCTCATAAAAGCTTTCGGCATAATCTCTGCTTATATAAAGCTGGCCGTTTTCACCAAAGCCGTAGAAAACATCAGGCTTTATTCTATCTGAAAAGATTTTAATTTCCTTTTTTGAGTAAGAAATATCGCTTTTTTTTATATCAAAAACATTGATTTTAGAATAACGCTTTTCGTCAACCTCATATCTCACCGCACAGCTAATCGGCAGACTTAAATGATTGTACGCTATCGACCACGCAATTATTTTGTTATCGCTGGAAATCGCCGCCCAGCCTGCATTTTTATTCGGCTGCTTTATTAAGCTAACTGCATAATCTATATCCCCGCCTATATTTTCGGGGTAACCGAGGTGGGTGAAGCAGTCTCCGCCATCGGTGGTATAAATAAGTCCACCCATTGTTTTACCTGTCCAGTTTCCTCTGGCGGTGCTGACAAAAATATCGGGATTTGAGTCGAGATAATCGGCATTGTTGCAGGTAATATAGCGGTTTCCGTTCCTGTCGGCAAAAGAGTTTTCGGGAATAGCACCGAGTTCACGGAAAGCAAAGCCGCCTAAATCGCCTATTATATCTATAACCTTGTTTTTACCTTTTGAAACGCCGTAAATATTCAGATGAACCGTTTCCTCAATTCCCTCGTTGAAGGTCTTAAAACGGGTATTTTCCTCTGTAAGATTATGGCTCGCAAAAACACCTGTTCCCGTGTTAAAAAGTCCAAAATCTGGGTTGTGTGGTGAAATTCTAAAGCTGCTCATCCAGTGGAGTGGAATGTGCCCACCGTTATACTCAGGCTTTTGATATGGTGTGGTTATATCGAAGCTGTCGGTTTGATGCGAGCCTAAAACCTTTTGGAAGCTCACTCCGTTATCGTCTGACCTTAGAATAATATCACCTGCACCTATTGCACAGACATAAATATTTTTTTCGGTTATCTCAACCCCACCGAGACCAAAGGGTAATTTACGCTTCGGATTAATGTCGCTGAAGCTTTCAAAATTCGGCGTAATATCTCTGACGGTTTCGGTTAACTCACTGCTAATCTCATAATAATACAGTCTGCCGTCAAAGCCGCCGCCGTTATCGCAAGCGAAGCTATCCCACCCAGCGTAGCTGTCGCCCTTTGACGAGGAAAACGATACCACCGCTTTCTTATCATAGAAGCTGACTGAGACAGGGACAAAGCCTTTATAAAAGCATCTCTCGTCTAGTAAAGGTGGAGGTGCCTTTAAGGACTTAAAGCTTGTGCCGTTATCATAACTCATGTATAAGGTATTTCCTCTGATGTTATCCTTTGATAAAGCTTCACCTGTACAGCCGACAAGGATAACGCCGTAGTTATTTATTCTGACGAAGGTTATATCAGGCTCGGGGAAATCAAGCCTGCTCCAGTTGTCGCCTAAATCCTCGCTAACATAAAGTCCGTCACGCTGCGAACCGAAATATAAGCGGTTGTTCCAATATGCCAGTCTCTCATCAGTTGAACGTGCGGCAAAATTTCCGTCGGCTCTGAATGGTACAGGCTTTTCCGTGAAGGTTAGGCCGCCATCCTCGGATATTAGGAGGCAGACACGGTTTGGATTATACTCGAGTGCACAGTCTCCGCAAACAGCAAAGAGCCTTTCGGAGTGATCGACATCAAGCGCAAGCGACAAGGGCTTATATAAATATTTTTGGAATTCGTTATAAACAGAGGATAACGAATTCCAGATTTTTCGAGAGAAATCGTACTTATATATACCGCCGATATCGGTTCTTATATAAAGAATATTTTCGGTTTTGGGGTGAAAAATCACACCGGTCACAAAGCCGCCGCCAGGGACTGAAAGATGCTCATATTTATATGGAATATTCATTTAAATATTAAATACCTCCAGTGCCTCCGAAACCAGCCTTTTAGCTTCCTCTGCTACGTTGTCAATGGCAATTTTTAAGCTTATTTTCTTATCACGGCTTACTATCTCGGCTACGCCTTCCTTGAGATTGCGAGGGCTTGCGATTATTCTAAACGGCACTCCGAGCAGGTCGGCATCTGAGAACATAACTCCTGCGCTCACGGCACGGTCGTCATAAATTACTTCAATACCCATATTAAGCAGTTGCTCATAAAGCTTATCCGACACACCTTTAAGTTCTGCATCGTCGGAACGCAGACAGCAAAGATGAACCTGCCAGGGGGCAATTGAAATAGGCCAGATAGCGCCATGCTCGTCGTTATGAGTTTCAAGCACCGATGCCGCAAGTCGTCCCACACCGATACCATAACAGCCCATAATAGGATAATCAGAGTTGCCGTCCTTGTCAAGATATGTCATATTCATAGCCTTCGTGTATTTCGTACCTAGCTGGAAAATATTGCCGACTTCAATCCCTCTTGAAATTTTACAGGTGCTTTTGCCGCATTTAGGGCAAATTCCACCTTCCTTAACTTTAGCAAAATCGTGGTATTTAACTTCGCCGATTTCTCTTTCGATATTAAAGCCTGTGTAGTGATAATCCTTTTTATTGCCGCCGCAAGCAAGATTATTAGCGTTTTCAAGAGATTTATCGAATAAAGCTAAATAATCAGTATCCTTTTGCGGTCCGATGAAGCCTGCGATTAAGCCGCAGTCGTCAGTAATCAGGGCTGGGTGCAGCTCCTCGCCAAGAAAATTGGTGAGCTTGGTTTCATTAACTTCGAGGTCTCCTCTAATGAAAAGCACAACATAACTGTCATCAGAGTTTTTCTGATATACTACTGCTTTACACGATTTTTCCGTAGGTGAACCTAGGAAACCGCATACATCCTCGATTGTCCCCATACTTGGAGTATGGACAAGCCTTAATTCTTCAAGTGCCGTTTTTTCATTCACTATTATGCACTCGGCGGCTTCCATATTAGCACTGTAATCGCAGCTTGCACACTGTACAATTGTATCCTCACCAATCGGGGTGAGAAGCATATATTCATGGCTTATACTGCCGCCCATCATTCCAGAATCAGAAGCGACGGTGACTACCTCAACCCCTGTGCGTTTATAAATCCTATCATACGCTTCCATACAAAGTATGTAGTATTTTTCCAAATCCTCCATCGAGGTATGAAAGGAATAAGCGTCCTTCATCGTAAATTCACGCACACGGATAAGTCCGCCGCGGGGTCTCGCTTCGTCGCGGAACTTTGTCTGAAGTTGGTAAATCATAAAAGGGTATTTAGCATAGCTTTGCCCATATTCACGGACAAGCTGAACCGCTGCTTCCTCATGTGTCATACCCAGCACCATTTTACTGCCGTTTCTGTCAGAGAAACGAAGAAGCTCGTTGCCGATGCTTTCATAACGTCCAGATTCCTCCCAAAGAGTAGCAGGCATCGTGACAGGGAACTGAACCTCTTGGCCATCAATTCTATCCATTTCCTCACGGATTATCTGCTCGATTTTCCGTGTAACTCTTTTTAAGGGTGGAAAAGACGAAAAAACTCCGCTTGCCATATACTTTATATAGCCGCCGCGTAACATAAGGGCGTGGCTGTCTATCACACATTCTGACGGACGCTCTTTAAAGCGTTCGCCTACTAATTTATCGAGTTTCATTTTTATGATCACCTTTCCATGTTTCTTTTTTATTGATTTTTCTATATATTTATGATATTATTAGTGTTAATTAAAGTCCTTCAAGCTCATTAAGCCATACAGTGGCAGCAGCATCGCTAGGCATCTTGAAGCCCTGCCTGGGTGATAGGCTTAATCCAAAAGGAGCCACACCGTCAGGCATACAGGAACGCTTGAACTGCTGTGTGATAAAGCGTTTGTAGAATACCCTAAGCCATTTTAAAACATCTTCTTTATTAAAAAGCCCATCGAAAGCATAAACAGCTATTTTAAAAAGCTTTTTTGGTGGGAAGCCGTATTTTAAGGTATAATAAATAAAGAAGTCGTGTAATGCGTACGGGCCTATTATGTCCTCAGTTTTTTGTACGATTTCGCCGTCCTTAGCTGGAATAAGCTCTGGGCTGATTGGTGTGCCTATTATATCGGTTAAAATAGCCTTTACCTCTGCCGTGCATTTTTCGGCGTAATAATTTATTAGTGGGTAAATCATGGTTTTTGGAATACCTGCGTTTACAGAGTACATCGACATCTGGTCGCCGTTATAGGTAGCCCAGCCTAAGGCAAGCTCAGAAAGATCCCCTGTGCCTATTACAATGCCGTTTATATCGTTTGCGATGTCCATTAGAATTTGCGTGCGTTCTCGAGCTTGTGCATTTTCAAAGGTTGTGCCGTGATTATTTATGTCATAGGATATATCCTCAAAATGCTGTTTAACAGATGCTGTTACATCGATTTCTCTGAACGAAATTCCGAGAGCAAGGCAAAGATTTTTTGCGTTGGTTCTGGTTTTATCCGATGTACCCAAGCCAGGCATACTAATACCTATAATATCAGCCAGAGGTCGGTTAAGCTGATTTAACGCATAAATACAGGTAATCAACGCTAAGGTGCTGTCAAGTCCGCCTGAAACTCCAAGTACAAGCTTTGCTGCATTTGTGTGGAGCATTCTTTTTATTAACCCATTTGAGGTTATCATAAAGGCGGTTTCGGGGAAGCTGCCGTCTGTAATATAAGGCGAGGTGCTGATTTTTCGGGTTAATTTAGTTTCCCCGAGTGGCATATCAAAGGTAACAACACAGCATTCGTCAGGAGTATTCGAAAGCGTTTTTACGTCTATTTCGGTAATAATCATTTCAGATGTAAAGAGATTGTTTTCTTTTAATATAACACCGTTTTCTGCAATCATGCAGTGACCGCTGAAGGAAAAATCGGTGGTGCTTTCACCTAAACCCATATTTGCGTATATATACACCGAATTTGAATTTTCGCTGAATGTAACAGCGTTTCTTCTGCGCTTTTCTGCACTGTAAACTGTTTCAGGCTCAGCCGAAGGCTTTATATTAATTGCGGCTTTTTCCGTATTTATGCTAAAGTTAAATTCGGGTAGATTTTCACACTGGAAAATGATATTTTTACATAACAAACCGAATTTTGTCTCTGCACAAGTCTCATATTTTCCCATAGGTATCGCACCTAAATATTCGCCGTTATATATTACTACACTAGTATTCAAAATCTTGCCGCTTATCTTTAAAGGGCAGCCTAGTATTATTATCATGTTTAGATTGCGGCTGGCTTCACATATTTTATCCAAAGCGGCGCATGCACCAGTCTGCAAGGCTTCGGAGTACAATAAATCGCCGCAGGTGCTTCCAGTTATAACGAGCTCAGGGAAAGCGAGAAGCCTTACTCCCTCGCCTGAAGCTTTATTAATAGCTTTTATTATAGACACGGCATTGAATTCCGTATCTGCGACCTTAATTTCGGGCGAGCATGCCGCCGTTTTTATATATCCATCAATCATTTTTAATAAATCCTTCCCGCTAACTCATCAACTATTAACTATTATATCCTTTTATGGATAAAAATGCAAGAGGAGGTAATTTTGTACAAGACAGAAATTAAAGGTGTAACCTTAGAAATAGACACGGCAGATGGGATATTCTCGCCGCTGGCACCCGATAAGGGTACCCTTGCAATGCTAGATGCCGTCGAATTTTCTCCGAATGATAAAATTCTAGATTTGGGCTGTGGGGCAGGCTTGGTTGGAATTCTAGCCGCAAAGCTTATAGGTATCGAAAATGTTGTGATGAGCGATATTTTTCCAGAAGCTGTCAGAATTTCGAGAGAAAATGCTGCCCGAAATAATGTCCCCGATATCAAGATTGCCGAGAGCGAAGGCTTTAACGGACTTTCCGATAAGGATTTCACCTTAATTTTATCAAATCCGCCCTATCATGAGGATTTTTCGGTGCCTAAGCACTTTATCGAGAAGGGCTTTAATAGGCTTGTAGTCGGCGGAAGGCTTGTCATGGTGACAAAGCGGCGGGATTGGTATAAGAAAAAATTAACCGCTATTTTCGGCGGTGTCAGGATTATAGAAAAGGACGGTTATTTTGTTTTCACGGCAGAAAAACGTTCAGTAAACTATGCTAAAAAGCGTTAAAGCGTTAAAAGGAAAGGATAATTATTTTATGAAGGCTGATTATATTTTAAGACGAATACATTCATTTTTGGGGATTATTCCACTATATTTTTTCCTCATTATGCACATACCGCATACATCAATTCCGTTTATTACAAAAGAGTTTACAACGCATCCGTATATGACCATGCTTATTATGGGTGTTACGCCATTTCTTCTTCATGGACTTATCGGAATGTATATAATTATAAAAAATCGCAAGGCTGGCAGGGATACCAGGAATATTGGGAAGCTTCATAGGATTCAGGTTCTGTCGTCGGTAATACTCATAATATTTATAGTTTCGCATATTTTTTTGTTTAAACAAATGCGTTACAACGTTGATGCAAGACTTTTGTTTTATATAATCACGATTTTTGTTTTTACGCTTGGTATTCCAGCGCTGGCTTTCCATATCGGATATGGTACTTATACCTTTTGCCTGTCGTGGGGCTTTTTATCAAAGCCCGTTGTCCGTAAGACAGTACGGATAATTAGCACCGCCTTGGGTTTTGCGTTTTGGGTTGCTGTTTCGGTGCTTTATGTGTTCGTGTTTATTTCGTTAAAGGGGATGTTAGGCTTATGAGTACATATAAAAATAGGGTGTTAATTATCGGCGCAGGGCTTGCTGGGCTTCGTGCCGCAATCAAGGCGGCGGAGAACGGCTCTCAGGTTTTGCTACTTTGTCGTCTTGAGGGGGGCAGAGCGGCTTCGGGCTGTGCACAGGGTGGTATAAATGCAGCTTTTAATAATTATAACGATAACGATTCGGTTAAAATGCATTTCATCGATACCATAAAAGCGGGAGGCTGTATCGCTAACCAAAACGAGGTTTGGGAGCTGTGCGAGGCGGCACCCGAGATTGTGGAGGAAGCGGCAAGCTATGGCGCATTATTTAACAGGCTGCCCGATGGTCGGTTTGACCAAAGATATTTTGGCGGCTCAAAAATGCGGCGCACTTGCTTTGTCGGTTCGAGTACGGGGCAGGCACTGGTGCTTGCTTATGAAAGTGCGGTTCGTTATTATGAGGCGACAGGGCAGGTTACGAGGCTTGAGGGGTACGAATTTCTTTCGGCTGTGTTAGATAACGATGGCTGCTGCTGTGGTGTTACTGCTCAGAACGTTAAAAATGGCGAAATATGCGGGTTTTCCGCTGATGCTGTTATTATGGCGACGGGCGGCGGCAGCATGATTTATGGTAAAAGTACAAATCCTGTTTTATCTAACGGTTCGGCTGCTGGCGCTTTATTCAAGCAAGGTGCTAGGCTTGCAAACACTGAATTTGTCCAGTTTCACCCTACTGCCATGCTTGGTGTAGGTCAAGATAAGACAAGACTGATAAGCGAAAGTGCTCGTGGTGAGGGTGGTCGTGTCTGGACCTATAAAGATGGCAAGCCGTGGTATTTTCTCGAGGAAATGTTCTCTGATTGGGGAAATTTAATTACCCGTGATAAGGCATCTCAGGCAATTTATTATGTGTGCAATGAGCTTGGATTAGGACTCAAGGATATAGATAAATATTCGGTGTATCTCGATATTTCGCATCTGCCAAAGGAAACGATAGATGTTAGGCTTAGTAGTGTAGCCGAGCTTTATGAAAAATATAGTAGTGTTAATCCACGGAATAACCCTATGGCGGTGTTCCCGAGTGCGCATTATTTTATGGGCGGACTTTATGTTGACGACGACCACATGACTAATATCCCCGGCTTATTTGCTGCTGGCGAGTGTGATTATCTCTATCACGGGGCAAATAGGCTTGGTGCAAACTCGCTCCTTTCGGCACTCCATAGCGGGGGTAAGAGTGGGGGATTTGCTTCGGAATATCAGAGAAACGGCGACAGAATGAGCTTTATCGAAAACGAGATTAGAATTCAAACAGAAAAAGATATTCAGCTAAAGAAAAGAAAAGGCACTGAAAACCCTTATAAGCTGGCGCAGAGCTTCGGCACGATGTTCAGAGAGAATGTGTTTATTGTGCGGTATAACGAAATTCTTGAGTATACTGATACGATAATCGAAAATTATCTCGAACGTCTTGAAAATATAGACATACTCGACAGCGGAAACGATTATAACAACACAGTGCTGTTTGCTCGCTCTCTCGAAAACATGATGAATTACGGCAGAGCGATAACCAAGGCTTCACTTTGCCGTAACGAGAGTAGAGGTGCACTCTATAAACCCGAATTCCCTAACCGAGACGATGATAATTTCATGAAAACCTCGATTGCCGAATATAATAACGGTAAAATTGAAATCAGCTACAAGGATATTGACACCTCGATAATGCCTATTTCCGAAATGGAGGAAAAATAGATGATAGTAAAAATATTACGGCAAAATTCGCCGAAGGAAGAAGCTTATTATGAGAGCTTTGATTTAGAGGTTAGCAAAGGGCAGACGGTGCTTGATGTTCTGAAGAAAATTCAGTTAAATCCCGTTAATTCGAGTGGAGAAGCTGTTACACCCGTGGTGTGGGATTGCAACTGCCTTGAGGAGGTGTGCGGAGCCTGTGCTATGATTATCTCTGGCATTCCTAAAATGGCTTGCAGTACCTTGGTTTCTGATGTCATTTCGGATGATGGGGTGCTGGTTCTTAAGCCGCTGTCAAAGTTTCCAGTTATCCGTGACCTCGTTGTAGATAGAACGGCTGTCCATGAGACTTACAGACGTTTAAAAATTTATAAGCTGCCGAAATCGGTAAAGCCTGCTAAAATTAGCAGGGCTAAATGGATGTCGTTATATAACTATACAAGATGCATTTCGTGCGGAATTTGCCGTGAGGTCTGCCCAAACACAGGCGTAAGGAGCGGGTTTTCGGGGGCATCGGGAATTGCATTAACACGGGCTTTATGCGGTCAGTCTGAGATTGACCTCGCTGCTTTTAAAGAAAAGGGGGGCTCTCTTAATTGCAGCGGACATTCTTTATGCAGTAAATATTGCCCGAAAAAGATTGATTTACCAGCTGCTTTTTCTTACATTAACCGCAGATTAATTTTGCAAGCCTTTAAAAAAGTTAAAAATAAATAGAAAGGCTTGAAAAAGAATAAAAACCGAACAATTTTTTCACTCCTGAAACATTTTATGCCTTCCAAGGGTGTTAATATATATAACCTAAATGAATAATGTATTATCTCAATGTTTTACAAAAGCTTAACAATCGATAATATATAAATGGAGGAGCTTTCTATGTTCAAAAAAAGTATATCGATATTATTATCAGCGTTAATGTTGATATCGCTATTACCGATAAGTATTATCGGTTCTTCTGCGGAGGGATTTAGTGGAGGTGCAAAATATGTCTCGTCTGTTTTTGTCGCAAACAATGTCGATGAGGATACCACACGTGAAGATGCATTAAAAGATTATGATTATATAGTGGATTTTAATTTTAATGCTGGCACAGGTGCAGATGTTGTATATGTATCACATAATAGGACGGATAATATAAACGAAGCTATTACAGGGCTTATTTCTTTAACCAATCAGGGTTCGCCTGAGACTGTTAATTATAATGGGTTCGAATATAAATTGGCATCTCCCATTAATTTTAATTCAGGGGTAGATGAGGGGAACGAGGTCTTTCTTTATTATACAAAAGAAGCGGGTGCGGGCGCGCCAATTATTGATATACTTGGTTCTTCTAACCATTGGCGTAATATTATATGGGGTGCTGTGTTTGATGCGTCGGGTGAGATTTCGGATTTTAACAGCGGTGCAAGCGGCACTAATTCATTCATGTATGTTAGACGTGAATATCAATACGGATTTATTTCATCTGTATCAATGTATAGTGACGAGAGTGTAGATAAAGCAACAGAAAATCTAAGACGTCAGAAAGCTGAATATATAATAGATTTTGATTTCACCCGAAAACCTAGAGGAGCAATTTTAGCTGGTACAAATAGTGTTATTGGATACACACGCACAGAAAACGAGGCAGAGGCTATCACAGGGTTAACGGTTGTACAGAGTTCAAGTATGCCAAACACAGTAGTTAAAGATGGCGTTACATATACAAAAATTGCTGGTAATCATTTTATTCCAAATGATAAGGAGGCCTGTATATTTTATACAAAGGACCCGCTTGCAGGTCCTCCGATAGTTGATTTAGAGCATACTGGAATATTTGAGTTAATTGATGGTTGGGAGCTTCTAACTAATATAGACAACAACGTAGCAAATCTTGGATGGAAACAAGATAATGTGGGAACATATTTAAAAATCAAACGCTTTACCGAAGAACCGCAAATATATATATCGAGTGTTGGTGTAGCAAGTGCGCCCACAGGCAGTGGTGCGATATATCAATTAAATACATTAGGTTATAAATTCGGGATTAACTTTGATTTTAATCATGATACTGGTAGAAATTATGCGTATATAGGCTTTAAGCGTACAAGCGATATAAATGATGCGATAACTGGATTTGTTGTGCAAATTAACAACGGCTGTGACGAAGCTATTGATGTTAACGGAATAACTTATTATCTAACCACCGCAGTTGACTTCAACAAAACTGATGGTGAAGATACCGATTATATTTATTTATACTATACGAAGGACCCTGCCGCAGGCGCACCGATAACAGCGGTTAGCGGAAATAGGCGTTCAGACGTCGATGGGTGGGAGGTTATATGCCGTACAGATGGTGTGCCTGCCGACTTTAATAAGAGTACTGGCAAGGCAGATGCGTTCATGCTGTGCCAACGTGATAATAGTGTAAATTTTGTTGCTGCTTCTACTACTACAACGGAGGAAACTACACAAGAACCAACCCCTGAACAAAGTGATCAAACAACAGCTCCTAGTACGACAACAGACCCCAGTACAACAGAAAATCCCAATCAAACAGATGAAGCAAACCAGAATAACTATATTGGTTCTGTTTTTAATGATAATACATTGGCTGTAATAATTGTTGTTCTGACAATAATTATTGTTTGTGTGGTTGTAGCCGTTTTGGTAAGTAAAAAACGTAAAAATTCATAGCTGCAAGAACCCCGAAAATACTGTATCCATACACTCTTAGAGCTTGTCGTTTTTCATATATTAAAAACACCGATTTTGAAATAAATAAAAAAAAGCTTGACAAAGCTCTCTGGGTGGTATATAATAGCAAGGTAAATGTATAAACAAAAGTAGAGTCAGCTCTCACCTGCCGACAATGTCAGGCATGGTAGTTTATAATTTCCGCATAATGATGTGGTATGTTATGAACATGGGACTGTCTCCCATGTTTTTTGTTTAATTAAGAAAGGGAGTGTAATTATAAGCACAAAGGATTTACTCATCAATGATGAAATCGAAGCCGCTGAAGTAAGAGTTATTGGGGAAGATGGAGAAGCACTCGGCGTAATGAAGCGTGTGGAGGCACAGGAGCTTGCAGACAATAACGGTCTGGATTTAGTTCTGATTGCTCCAACAGGAAACCCGCCTGTTTGCCGTGTTATGGACTACGGCAAGTATCGTTTCGAACAGTCAAAAAGAGATAAGGAGCTTAAGAAAAATCAGAACCTGATTGAGCTTAAGGAAGTGCGTATGTCTCTTAATATTGATACCAACGACTTCAACACAAAGGTTAATAACGCTATTAAGTTTTTGAAAAGCGGAGACAAGGTTAAGGTTACAATTCGATTTAAAGGACGAGAGATGACACATCCTAAGTTGGGCGAGGCTCTGATGACAAGGTTTAAGGAAGCCTGCATTGAGTATGGCACCTCCGAGAAACCATCGAAGTTTGAGGGGCGTAACTTTTCACTTGTGCTTGCTCCAAAGAAGTAATTAAGCAGCTTGATTTTTAAAGGAACAATGTGTTTCAAATAAAAAGGAGGACAAAGAAATGCCAAAGAATAAAATTAAAACCCACAGCGGAGCAAAAAAACGTTTTAAGCTTACAAAAAGCGGAAATGTTAAGTATCAGCGCACGAACCGCCGCCATAGATTAACTCAAAAGGCAACAAAGCGTAAGCGCATCAATCGTGCATCGGGCTACTGCGACAAGACAAACGTAGCTGAAGTAAAGGCTCTGTTACCTTACAAATAAACACTAAAACAACGAAAAGCATAAAATTAGGAGGATAAACAAATGGCTCGTGTAAAGGGTGCGCTTGCTACACGCAAGAGAAGAAATAAAATATTAAAACTCGCAAAGGGCTACTGGGGCGGAAAAAGCAAGCTTTTTAAAACCGCAAAGGAAGCTGTATATAAATCTGGTCAGTACGCTTATATAAGCAGACGCTTAAAGAAAAGAGACTTCAGAAAGTTATGGATAACAAGAATTTCAGCCGCTTGCAAAATCAACGGAATGAATTATTCAACCTTCATTAATGGTCTGAAAAAGTCGAACATTATGCTCAACCGCAAAATGCTGTCTGAAATTGCAATCAATGACCCAGAAAGCTTCTCAGCTCTCTGCGATAAGGCAAAGGCAGCTCTATAACTATTAACAAGAAACCTGCCACTGCTTTTTGCCGTGGTAGGTTTATTTGTTTAAATGCACATCACCCTCGCGATAGAGATAAATTCCGATGTAAGCGGTAAAAACTGCCGCTGCGGATATAATTCCCCTGATGAGTAGGGTTATAAAGAACGAACCGATTTCAGGATAAAGCCTCATTCCTTCCCAAAGTGAAAATTCCACGGCTCCGACAATCTTGTTAGCTTTGCTGATGAGTTCTGACAATTTCATTCCCGCAGAAAAGTATACCGATGTATAAAGTGCAGAGAGTGTGATTATAATTGATGTGGAAATACCTAGATAGTCCAGCCTTTTACTGAAAAGATGATAACCGAGCAGCATAATGCAGCCGGTAAATGCACCGAGCAGCCACGGCATAAGAAACAAGTTCAAATCAAGCGTAAAAATATATAAAAACGACATAATAGGAAGCATAATAAGCTGGGGGATTATACCCAAAAGACTTCTTTTGTCGGGCTTTATCATGAGAATTGACTTTGTTTTTTGTTCTGTTTTAACGAAGTAATCGGTTATAATATCGCCGTTAAATTCCGTTTTTGAAAATTTATTATCATTTATATAAAGCGTAATTTTTAGAAGTATATTAATGAGATAGATTAAATCCTCTTGTAAAAAGCTGCTCTTTAAGAGCGCAAGCTTGATATAAGCTTCTTCGAAGGACAGCTTAACAATGCTGTTTTTGGGAACTGTATCAATTGAGCCTTTCATAAATTCACGAAAAGCATTTATTTCAGCCTCGCTTAGAGAAGCGAAAATATATATCGTGTAATTTTTCTTATAATCTAGGAACAGGCAGTCACTTTCATTTATAATATATCCTACGGCATAAGCATTATCGCCGAATTTTTCATAGGTTTTTTTAATGTCAATTTTTGACAGCTCTGAAAAAAATATAAGACCACCTCCTTAAATAATATCAGTTTAAATTTAACATAAGTAAAAGGGTTTGTCAACATGAACATAACTTCAAGAAAAAACAGCAAGGTCCTACTATATCGTAATCTTCTTCGCGAACGGTCAGAGCGTAACAGTCACGGAATGTTTGTTTCTGAGGGCTTTAAGCTTTGCACAGAGGCAATAAAATCGGGACTTGTTATTAAAAGTGCGTTTTTTACAAAAAAGGCTCGTGAAAATTATCCCGAATTTTATTCTGAGGTGGAGAAATTAACCGAAATCGACGAGATTAGCGAGGATTTAAGCGGATATGTGTCCGATACTAAATCACCGCAGGGAATATTTATTGCTTTTTCACTGCTTGACAAAATTATAAATTTAGATACAATATATAGTTGTACACGTTTGATTATTTTGGAAAGGCTTCAGGACCCTGGAAACATCGGTACAATTATCCGAAGTGCAGATGCTTTTGGGATTGATGCCGTAATTATTTCGGAGGAATGTGCCGATGTAAATTCGCCGAAGATATTGCGTTCAGCTATGGGTTCGGCGTTCAGGCTGCCGATTTACAGAATGTCGATTGAGGAACTGCTGCCTTTACTTAAAGAAAATGGTTTTGCTACTTATGCCGCGATGCTTGACGATAAAGCTGAAAGGCTTGGCGAAGTGCATTTCCCCGAAAAAGCCGCAGTAATAATCGGCAACGAGGGTAACGGTATTAGCCCACAAACCGCAGAAATGTGCACAAATAAGCTTTATGTGCCAATAAAAAATGCCGAGTCGTTAAATGCGGCGACAGCGGCTTCAATAATAATGTACGAAATTAAGAAGAATGAGGAGAACTGAATTGCCAAATCTCGTTATAGTAGAATCGCCTGCTAAGGCTAAAACAATCGGAAAGTATCTTGGGAAGGATTACAGTGTTATTGCATCTGTGGGACATATCAGAGACTTGCCAAAATCAAAGCTGGGTGTCGATATTGAGAACAATTTTACACCACTTTATGAAAATAAGAAGGAAAAAACTACACTCATAAATGAGCTTAAATCCGCCGCAAAGAAAAGCGATACAGTTTATCTCGCGACTGACCCTGACCGTGAAGGGGAGGCTATATCGTGGCATCTTGCACATATTTTAAATCTAAACAGCGAGGAGCCTATTCGTGTAACCTTTAACGAGATTACAAAAAGCGGTATACAGGATGGTATGTCGAAGCCGAGAAGGCTTGATTTAGACCTCATAAATGCTCAGCAAGCTCGTCGTATTCTCGACAGAATTGTAGGCTATAAGCTAAGCCCGTTCCTTTGGAAAAAGGTTCGAAGGGGGCTTTCAGCAGGACGTGTGCAGTCAGTGGCGGTAAGGCTTATCGTTGACCGTGAGAAGGAAATTGAGGCATTTAACGCTAAGGAATACTGGAGCATTGATGCCATGCTTATTGCGGGCGGCAGTAAAAAGGCATTCCCAGCAAAGCTACATGAAAAAGGCGGCAAAAAGGTGGAAATCACCGAAAAAAAGGAAGCCGATAAAATACTAAAATCCCTTGAGGGCGCAGATTATGTTGTTTCCTCTATTAAAAAATCTACGAGGAAAAAGCAGCCAGCACCCCCTTTCACGACTTCGACACTCCAGCAAGAAGCTTCAAGAAAGCTATCGTTTAATTCAAGACGCACTATGAAAGCGGCTCAAGAGCTGTATGAAGGTGTTGATATTCCGAATTATGGTGCAGTCGGCTTAATTACCTACATGAGAACCGACAGCCTCCGCATATCGGACGAAGCGAAAAATGCCGCGGCAGAGCTGATTAAGGATAAATATGGCAGCGATTATCTCCCTGAAACACCTCGTAATTATAAAATGAAAAACAATGCGCAAGATGCCCATGAAGCCATTCGACCCTCAATCCCGTCAATTACTCCCGAGCAGGTGAAGGGTGCGGTTTCTGCGGACCAGTATAAGCTGTATAAGCTTATTTGGGAACGATTTATGGCAAGTCAGATGGCAAACGCGGTACTTAATACGGTTGCTGCTGATATTACTGCCAGTGACTGCCTTTTCAAGGCTAACGGCTATACAGTGAAGTTTGACGGCTTTACAAAGCTGTATGAGGAAGCGAGTGAAAACGAGACTGACGACGAAAATGGAGGAGCATTACCTCGATTAACGGAAAAGGAAGTCCTTGCCTTAAAGGAAATAAACGGCAATCAACATTTCACCCAGCCACCGCCACGTTATACTGAGGCGAGCCTTATTAAAGCACTTGAAGAAAACGGTATAGGGCGGCCATCAACCTATGCACCGACAATTTCGACTATACTTGACAGGCATTATGTTGAAAGACTTCAGAAGCAGCTTAAGCCAACGGCCTTAGGCAGTGTTATCGTTGATTTATTAAAAGAGCATTTCGATAATATAGTTGACCCCAAATTTACTGCTCAAATGGAGAGTGACCTTGATAAAATTGAGGAGGGTAATGAGGAATGGGTTGATGTTCTCGCCGCATTTTACGGTCAGTTTGCTGAGACCTTGCAAAAGGCTGAAACCGAAATGGAGGGCAAGCGTGTAAAGGTGCCCGACGAGGTAACTGATATTCCCTGCGAAATCTGCGGTAAAAATATGCTAATTAAAATTGGTCCTTACGGCAAATTTCTCGGTTGTTCAGGTTTTCCCGAATGTAAGAATACCAAAAAAATTGTCAGCGAAACAGGCGGTAACTGCCCGAAATGCGGACAGAAAATGCTTGCGAAAAAATCGAAAAAGGGTAAGCCTTTTTACGGCTGTGAAAATTTCAAGGAATGTAATTTTATGACCTGGGATATGCCTATTGCGGACAAATGCCCACAATGTGAGGCGACATTATTTAAAAAGGCAGGTAAAAACGGTAAGCTATACTGTGCAAAGGAAGACTGTGGCTACGAAGCTGATGCGCCAGCCGACAAGGATAATTAAGTTTGAAACAAATTTTCATTATCTTTTGTTTTACAGGTTAAAATTTGTTTCAAACCGCTGGGTGACAAAGCAAACGGGGATACTCCCCTACGATAAACATCGTCCTCGGGACGAATTAACTCAGCTTGTCATTGGCGTAAGAGGAAAAGTGATCATAAATATGATTAATCGAAAGGGTTTGATTTAAGATTACTACTGTAACCGTTATCGGAGCAGGACTGGCTGGCGTAGAGGCTGCAAATACGCTTGCAAGGTACGGCTTCGAGGTGTTGTTATATGAAATGAAGCCCAAAAAATATTCACCCGCACATTCATATGAGGGCTTTGCAGAGCTGGTTTGCTCGAATTCACTTAAGGCGTCTCGTGTCGAGAGTGCCGCAGGGCTACTGAAGGAAGAAATGCGTCGGCTAGGTTCGATTACCATGACAGCAGCCGAAAAAACGCAGGTTTCCGCTGGAGGTGCACTTGCGGTTGACCGAAAGCTTTTTTCCGATGAAATAACGAAAATAATTAAAGAAAATCCGCTTATTAAAATTATTAGTGATGAGTATATAGATTTTCCAGAGAAAAACGCCGTAATCTGCACAGGACCGCTTACAGACGGTAAATTTGCCGAAAAAATCGGCGAGAGATGCGGAAATGCACTTAGCTTCTTTGATGCGGCGGCGCCTATTGTGACTTTTGAAAGCATTAATATGGACAAAGCATTT